>JAKONH010000123.1 GCA_022702045.1 Spirosomataceae bacterium | reverse complement strand
CTTCCCGGCCCGGTACGGTGGCCGCCTGTCGTCGGTGATCGAGTTGAACATGAAAGATGGCAACCGCGAGAAGCTGCACGGCGAGGGGGGGATTGGGCTGATCGCGTCGCGGCTGACGCTGGAAGGGCCACTGACCAAAAACAAGAAGGGGTCGTTTCTGGTATCGGGTCGTCGGACGTATCTGGATGTGATTGCCGCTCCGCTCATTGCGTCGGCCAGTGAGGGAAAAACCAAAGCTGGGTATTACTTCTACGACTTCAACGCCAAGGCGAACTATGATTTCGGCGCCAAAGACAAGATCTACCTGAGTGGCTACTTTGGTCGTGACCGGTTCTACGCGAAAGACAGAGATGGCGGCAGTGATGTAGGTATTGGCTGGGGAAACGCTACCGGTACGCTCCGCTGGAACCATTTATTCGGTCAGAAGCTGTTCGCTAATCTGTCGCTGATTTACAGCGATTACGAGTTCAAAATATCGGCTGATAATCGCTCGGCTGATACGATCACTACCTCGCTTCGCTACGCATCGGGTATCCGGGATTTGTCGGCGAAACTGGATTTCGATTATTACCTGTCGCCACGCCATTCGCTCCGGTTTGGTACGCAGACTGTGTTTCACCGGTTTACGCCCAGCGCGATTGTCGTGCAGAACGCGTCGATTAATGAGTTCAGGCGCGACGTCGAAGCGATTCATGCGGTTGAGTCGGGCCTGTACGCTGAAGATACCTGGCGCCCTAACGATCGGTGGCGGGTCAATGGCGGTATGCGGCTGAGTTTGTTTTCACAGGGAACAATCAACTACCTGCGTCCTGAACCCCGGTTATCGGCTTCGTATCAACTGCGCCCGAGCCTGTCGGCTAAAGCGTCGTACGCAACGATGAATCAGTACATACACATGTTGAGTAACACCGGTATCGGGCTACCAACAGATTTGTGGGTGCCTACTACTGACCGGGTGAATCCGCAGCAGTCGCGTCAGGTGGCTATCGGCCTTGCCAAGGATTTTGCCGACGACTTCGTATTGGGAGAAGGCTTTGCCCTGACCGTCGAAGGCTATTACAAGACGATGAATAACATCATCAATTACAAGGAAGGAGCCAGTTTTCTGCTGATTGATGATCCGACATCGGTCGAACGGGTTCGCTGGGAAGATAACGTGACCGCTGGTAAGGGCTGGAGTTATGGGGCTGAAGTACTGTTTCAGCGCAAAACGGGACGACTGTCGGGCTGGCTCGGCTACACGCTTTCCTGGACCCAGTGGCAGTTTTCCGAACTCAACGGTGGTAAGCCCTTCTTTCCCCGTTATGACCGTCGGCATGATATTTCGGTCGTTGGTATTTATGAACTGAGCAAACGGATCACGCTGTCGGGAACGTGGGTGTACGGCACAGGCAACGCCCTGACCGTACCGGTCGCTAACTACTGGGCGTACGGCCATGCGCCCGGCCTGCAGACCGCTTACGGCGCCAGCGGGGCATCGTCGATCATTGCGCCTTTGTTTAATTACGGCTCGCAGGTGAGTGAATACGGTCAACAGAAAAACAGTTTTCGAGCCGAAGCCTATCACCGCTTCGATGTAGCGATCCAGTTTCATAAACGGAAGAAGCACCACGAGCGAACCTGGGAGTTCAGTCTGTACAACGCCTACAACCGCCGGAACCCGTTCTTTTATCAGCTGGAATCCGTCAGTCAGGGCCCGAATCAGCCGGGGCGTACCGCCCTGTTCCGCTACTCCGTCTTCCCGGTTGTACCGTCGTTCAGCTATAATTTCAAGTTTTAAGATGAATTCTATCCGCTTTTTGTACGCCGTTCTACTGGGGAGTCTACTTATGAGCTGTGGTAGTTTGCGACAGGAAGTAGAACCGAAAGGCATTACGCAGCAGCCCGCAATGATCGTAGTAGCCTGCTTTATTTCTCCGCAGGACACGGTTTTGGCAGCCCGCGTCACCCGCTCATCACCGGTTCTTGGAGTAGAAGGTCAGGTCGGTGCCGATATTGTCGATGCGGTCGTTGTCTTGTCGGATGGTAGCCGATCAGTGCAGCTGCGCTCGGCCCGGTACGTCACGAACTACGGCTACCCGACTACCTATTTCCGGGCTTCGGCCAGTAGCCTGCCTATCCTCGCCGGGAAAACGTATACGCTAACAGTGCAAACGAATGCTGGACCCTCCGTAAAGGCAACTTGTACCGTTCCTGCAGCTGTGTCTGTAGAACAGATCATAGTCGACTCATCGATCACAACGGAATTTGGTGAACGGCGCAAGGAATACCATGCCCGGCTGCGCTGGCGTGATCCGGCCGGACAACCTAATTTTTACCGGGTAGCTGGATCGAATCAATATAGCCAACGGCGAACAATACGTAATCCCACTACTGGAGTCGTCAGCGATACATTGATAGGGTACACTGAAGCGTGGCGTTTTGATGGTAGTCAGATCAGCACTGATGCGACGCGCGACGGGCAGACAATCGTATCGGGACGTGGTCTTTTGCCGCCTTTCTCCTATTCGCGAATTAACGGGGTTTTGGTTAGTAGACCCCCCTCGGGCCGACTAGATGGTTATCTACTCAACGTCGACGAAAATTACTACCGCTACCATGACGGAGTAGCCCGGCAGAATGAAGTCCGCGATAATCCGTTTGCGGAACCGGTACCCATCCCAACCAATATCCAGGGGGGACTAGGCTGCTTTGGGGCGTATAATCAGTCGACGCTGACGCTTTACCTGAAGTAACGGCAACTAAAAAGCGCCCGATCTCCAGTGGAGATCGGGCGCTTTTTAGTTGCTACTGGTTATAATCAGGCGTTTTGCACCGGATTATTCATGATTTCGGTTTGCTTCCGAATTGACTCCATGTGAATGATCTTATAAATCTCTTCAACCAGTTCAGGGTACAGACCCAGCTTCTTACCCGTTTCGGTGCGGGTTTTCAGGATCTCTTTCCAACGGTCGGGCTGGAACAGCGTTACGTTGTTGTCACGCTTATATTCGGCCAGCCGCTCAACCAGCGCCATCCGGGCTGCCAGCATTTCAACCAGCTGCCGGTCAACGTTGTCGATGCTCCGGCGCGACTGCT
>JAKONH010000487.1 GCA_022702045.1 Spirosomataceae bacterium | reverse complement strand
GGCGTCCCGGCGGATGGCGCGGCTCAATCAGGGCTTGCTGCTGCTGGCTAAAATCGAGAATAGGCAGTTTGTCGATACCCACACCGTCGATCTGACGGCTGAACTGACGCAGCGACTGACAGACACGGACGAGGTAATTGTTCATAAAGCGCTAACTGTTAGCTGTGATATCGACGAAACGTTTCGAGCGCAACTGCCTCCGCTTCTGGCCGACAGCCTGGTGACGAACCTGATCAGCAATGCTATCCGCCACAATCAGCCGGGCGGGACTATTCACATCTATTCATCGGCCCAAACGCTGCAACTGAGTAATACTGGTTCTGCCCCGGTAGTTGATCCGTCTACCCTGTTCGATCGCTTCAAGAAAGGAGCGACCAATACCGAGTCGGTCGGGCTGGGCCTGGCGATTGTCCGACAGATCTGCCATAGCTATGAGTTGGGTATCGATTACCAGTATCAGGCGGGCATTCACACCCTGACGCTGATTAAGCAAGCAACCGGCATCGAGTGCGTGAACGGCTTGGGTAGCGCTGCGTCATAGACTGGCAAAACTCTGAACGCTCTAAGGGGTTATAGAAGTAACTAACATACTCAACTAACTTACTAGAATGACTGAAAAGACAGCCAAGAAACTGGCCCGCGTAGCACTGGGGTCTGCCCTGATTTTTGCCGGTGTGAGCCACCTGACATTTGCCCGTAAAGGGTTTCAGGCACAGGTGCCTGACTTCGTGCCACTCGATAAAGACGACACGGTCGTTTACTCCGGTATTGTGGAAATGTTGCTGGGTGGCAGTCTGATCTTTGCCAATGAGAAACAGGAAAAAACGGTCGGACAAATAGCGGCTGGTTTTTTTACGGCTATCTTCCCAGGCAACATTGAACAATACACAAAACACCGCAGTTCGCTGGGGCTGGATACCGATCGGAAGCGATTTGTACGTCTGTTTTTCCAGCCCGCACTTGTGTATTGGGCGTTGAAAAGTACTGACAACATCTAGTAATTCGGCAGTGCAGTTACCCACAGATAACCGGGGCTATGGATACACTAATCCGTGGCCCCGATTGCTTATTTGTTGACCGAGCTGGACTTCATACGATAAAAAAGCGCTACTAAATCAGGCACAATAACATATGCTACACGTCGTTTTGCGGTGACGGTAAAAGATTGAAATAATCTAAAATGAAAAAATGGTAACCCTGTAAAAGTACTATCGCTCCTGCCTTAATCTAGTTGTATGGGGTATATTGGCTAGAATGGTGCCCGGAATCTTACTATTTCAGATAATGCGCAGAGCGATGAACTAAGAGGGAGGGGGTAATGTTCTGTAATACGAGAAAAAAAGTTTGGTATTTTAAAAAAGACGGCTGTTCTGCGACCGTCTTTTTTTGTGCAGGTGATACGCGCTGCTTAGGCTTGGCAGCCTGTTTGTATGCCCCAAAGCAGGTAAGCGGTAAGTACAAGTCGTTGTATAGATTAAAACAGACACGAAACACACTGAGGTAATCGCTTTAATTATGTAATTCAGCCAGACGGGCTAATTAAATGACCAGCATATTGCACATAAGCTACAGGTTCGCATTTATTTGCCCAACCAGGCGATTAATTGCCTGGGCCGTCAACTATTAGGTACGAAAACCAGTTGCTCTAGTGGAGTACTATATTTTTGTAATGTTATGGCTTCCTCTATTCATCATAAACCGGCGTCCGATAATTTTAAGCGGGCGAAACTGTTAATCATCGAAGACGATGCCGACCATTGGCTGGTGATGCAGAAAGTACTGGCTCACTGCTTGCCAGACGTTAGTCTTATGTGCGTCAACAATGCGAATGAAGCCCTTCAGTTGATGAACGACTGGTGCACGCAGGAATGGGAGTTACCCAAACTGATCGTGCAGGATCTGTATATGCCGAACCGCGCAACTGGCTGGGAGGTACTTCAGCAGCTTAAACAGCTCCCGTCGCCCGGTAGCCACATTCCGGTAATTATATTCAGTTCATCGAACAACACCGAAGACATCGCTCAGGCCTACAAGCTGGGGGCGGCTTCGTATTTGGTGAAGCCCGTTGATGCGGAGAGCTGGAGTGCCTTTCTGAACGAACTCTGCATTTACTGGTGGGAGGTCGTTACGCTCCCCCCTATACAGTTTAGTATCTGATCGACTGTCGTTCTACTCGTTATGACAGGGCGGGCAGGGCGGCCATCCGAAGCCAGAACCGACAAACCCGTTCCAGCATGGGCTGGGACGGCTGGCTGTTGACCGGAAACGACAACACCGAATTCGCCTGATGCCGGTAGCCGTTGACAATCATCGGCTCGTTAGACGCCAGCAGGACGACGGGGAGATGGCACAACGCGCTGTTTTTCTTAAGTTTACCCAACAGGTAAAGCCGTTCGGTTACAGCTGTTCGAGCGTCAATCAGTAGTAGTATTGGCTGGTCCTTTGCCGACAGGCTCTCTAGGTAATTGGGTAAAAACTGACTGTCTTTCGCGACCTGGCACTGGTATTCCGAACCGTGCTGCCGGACGGTCTGTTCAACAATCCGGGCCGTTTCGACGTCATCGGTCACCAACAGAATGTCTTTCGTAGCGAGTTTTGGTGAATCAACCGGCGGTTCACCCAGCACTAGCTGGCTATTGTCCAATGGGGATGGCTGCAGCCGTTCGACGACGTCGGTCCAGCGCCGGCGGCTGACCGGTACATTGATGCCGCCGGTCAACGTAATGCGTCCCGCCATCTTCTTGGTAGCCGGCGGAAATAGCTGACTGACGTAGGCTGGGTTGAGGAGAACCGTCTTATGCACGCGCACGAACGACGTCAACTGACTTTCCAGATAACTGATTGGCTTGGCCAGCAGTGTTTTTTCACCGTTGCGGAAGTGTGCCCAGCAGTAATTGTTGGCGCCGGAAAAGTAGACGATGTGCTCTGAATGTTGAAGGATGGGTTTGATAATACTCATAACGAAGAGGGAGATAGACTAGCGGAAAATTACTCAACGTCGGGACGCGTATGGCGATGTAAATCGAGATGCTACCTGTCCGTTGAGCCTTAATTTACGTTAAAATCAGCGGGTTAACCAAGAAAAAAATTGGTTTATTCGGCGCCGACGAGGTAGTCGGTTAGCGTTTTCCACTGGAACTGCTGGTAGAATAGCCAGCCCGTTTCGGCGATCAGTACATTGACGGCAGCCCGATCGCCCGCCTGTATACCCTGGTTATTGATGGATTCGTCTGATCCGATTTCAAAAGCTGTCAGAGTGGTACCCGTTCGCTCGACTAGAAATGTACTGCTGGCTTGCCCATCGAAAAAGTGGGCGATGGTCTGCGTGGTGTTCTGTTGCGGATTATGACTGGGTCGAACCACAAAAGCAGCCCGATTCTCCTCCTCAATCCGGTCAACAACGCATACCCAGTTTTCCGGGAGTGGACCTGGTAACTGAATCAGGATATAGTCACCGGCAATTGGCGTACCGTTGGGTTTGGGAGCGCCATGCGGGTCATGCAGGGCAAAGTCAGCCGTAAACGTTGATAAGTCCGACCAGGCGTCGACGTGAAACAGGCGGCTTACTGCTTTACTGAAAGCGTGTTGAGCGGCTGCTTCAGACGGAAATGTCCGCTGGCTCTGATACGTCATATCCTGAGACGCGTCGCCCCGCACTAGTTTCAGTTCATGCAGAATTTTGTCGAGGATGGAACTCATAGCGATGGGCATAGTCGATAAATCGATTCAGTTAGTTGCTGTCGCACTACTTTTGTCATTCGGTCCTGCCATCGGTCCGACAGAGCAGGATAATAACTATGCAGACGTGTCTACGTCTCATATAGAACATGCGCTGTGTCAGATCAGCTTATCTTTAGTGAGGGAACGTACGGGGTTTTACGAACAAAACCAGGCCGTCCCGCAGAACAACTTCCTGCAGAACGGCCCGGGTACCGACAAAACGGCGAAAAAAAGATTAGTGGTTGTTGAAGTAGTCCGGTGGGAATACTTCCTGCCCGTATTGCCGGGCGACGGCCTGCATGTGCTGTAGGCGCTCCGGCGTCATGGGCGGTGGGGGGAGAAATTGACCGGTTTCCACCGGTTGTCCAATCTCCGCAAACATTGCATCTAGTCCCGCTGGCGCTACGGTACAAAGCAGATGCGCAACCTGGTCCGATTCGTTTTTGAACATGTGTACTGCTCCACCCGTCGGGACGGTAATTACCGCGCCTTTGCGGGCGGTGTAGGTCTGCGTTTCCGAGCGGAAAACGACTTCACCATCCAGCACATAGAATGTTTCGGTGATGCTGGCGTGTGCGTGTGGCCCCGGTCCGCCACCGGGTGGAATCAGCATATCGACGATAGCAAGCTGACCTTCGGTCTGGTCGCCGGTTAGCAGTAATTGGTAGGTGCCACCGGCTACCGACAGGCTGTTGCCCTGTCCGGGGTCAGTTGTCAGAACGTGGTTTGGTCGCATGGAAATGGTAGCAGGTATGTCAGGGAAGTAAAACAAGTTTGCCGTGCGTATGCCGGTTATCCAGCTCGTCGTAAGCGGCTTTAACCTGCGCTAGCGGATAGGTGCGCTCGACGATGAATTCCAGCGTGCCGTCGTTAATTTGCCCGGCTAGGTCGCGCATGACGTCGGCGTTGGCACCCTCGGTATTACCGGCCGTATTAACCCCGTATTTGGCAGCTGCGGCAAAGTCGATAATGGTGTTGATGCGCGCTTTCGGAACCCCAAGTTCGAGCGCAAGGTCGACATAGCCATGCCCAAACGTATCGAAGAAAGCTGCTATGGGTCGACCCCGGACTGCGTCGCGAATGGCTTGCCCGGTATTACCGCCATAGGCCACCGGCGTAACGCCCTTTTGCCTGAGCCAGTCGTGGTTGGCGGGACTGGCCAGACCAATCACCTCGGCACCTTTGTTTTTAGCTAATTGAACTGCTAATGAGCCAACGCCACCAGCCGCGCCCGATACGACGACAAGTTCACCCGGTTGCAGGTTAAGGACTGCGACGCCTGCATAGGCCGTGGTTCCGGCAACAAACAGACTACCGCCCTGTTCCCAACTGACATTGGCCGGACGGTGAATTAATTGACTGACATCGACGGTAATGTACTGTGCCTGACTCCTGCGATTGTTGGTGAAGCCAATCACCTCATCACCCTCAGCAAACTGACCAACGTCGGTACCGACGGATTCGATAATCCCGGCAAAGTCGCTGCCCTGCCCGGACGGAAAAGTGGATGGATACTGCATCGCAAACGTACCAATGCGAATGGCCGTTTCGCCGGGGTTGATGCCGGCTGCCTTGATGCGTACCAGTGCCTGACCCGGTTCTGGTGAGAGCATAGGCACATCGGCGATGTAATACACGTCCGTGCCACCGAATTGGTCGTATCGCACGGCCTTATACGTTGATGGATTGGGTTGGGATATCATACTGCGTTGTCGGTTGATTTTCCCCTGTACAACCTGCCCGTAGCGGGCGATTGTTTACTGGAGACGGATACAAATGTCAGCCTGAAGGTGCCGATAGGAATAGCCGTAAACGACGGAAAAATAGCGCTATGCGCCAGCCGCGTAGGTTTTAGGTTTTACCCCGTGCTGACTGGCAAACACGCGACTGAAATGACTCAGGTTGGTAAAGCCCAGCCGGTAACCCACATCCGAGACGGAGTAGCCCTGCCGGAGTAAGTGTGCGGCTTCGACCATTCTGGCTTTCTGAAAATGGGCGTATATACTGTCGCCGAATACTTGCCGAAACAGCGCTTTCAATTTAGTCTGACTCATCCCCGCCATCAGCGCCAGCTTAGGGAGGTGCGGAGGTCGACTCAGGTCGGTCAGGACGGTTGCGCGAACGGCGAAAAGCTGGTCGCTATCGGCGCGGTTGATGGGGCTGTGGGAATGCGTTTCCCGCCGAAGTAGAGCTGCCACGACCTGATACAACAGCTCTTCTACCTTAATACGATAGAAAAAAGCCGTCAGGTCGTCCGCCTGCCGCGCGTTGGTCAACTGATCGAGTAGCTGCCTGACATCGGGGCCCATTGGCTCGTATAGCAGAACGCCGGGATCGCCATTTAGAATTGATCGAATCGCCTGATTGGCCGGCTCGGCGCGTAGCAATTGCCGGAACGTGGCCGATGACAGGCCTACCACCGTATAATTGATCGGTACGTTAGCCGGAAACCGCGCTACCGATTCCAAATCAGCGGAAGCGATCTGTACGGCAAATTCGCTGGTACGACTTAATTGAACCCGGCTATCGGGCGTGGTCAGGCTGATGGGTAGCTCGTTGCTGTGGAAAAGAATGCTAATGAGGTCGAAGGGGGCTTCGGCGGGAAATCGGTTCAAAACAAGCTCTTTGTTCAGTGTATACTGGTGGATGAGTAGCTTGAATGCCGGTCCCAGGTCAATCTTCCGAATCGAGCCCTGTCCCATCGACGGCGGGATAATGAGTGTATCGCCTTGCAGCGGAATGCCAAACTGCGTGCCAAAACTGGTTATAAAATTAAAAGCAGGGCTACTGACGAATGTGAAGGTCATGAGTGGCAATCAGGGTCAGGGATTCGTGTAAACATACCTAAAAAGGAAAAATGCCCTCTTACACACTGGTAGAAGGCATTTTTGACCCGTATTATGAATACAACCTGAATTGAAAAATCCTGTTTCCAACAGTAATAGTACTACTGAATACAGGCCAAAATTGTTGAATAAAAAGAAATAATTCAACTATTCGGATAGCTTTTAACCTAAATAAAATAGTTTACGAATATGGTTACTCAACAATAAGCTTGACACGGTTACTCTTTGTACGACTACGCAGCCAGTTTTCAATCCGCTTTTTTTCGGTTGCCGTATGGGGGCGACCGAACCGGGCATAAACGAGCAAGAGCGTATCAGGCTTGGTGCTGGTAGCGGTCATTAATAAAGCGCGGGATGCCGTAAACGTACGGACGTCAGGTAGTAACGTCTTTAGTTCGTCGCGCAGATCGGCAACGGGCAGGCGTGACAACTGGGTTTGTTCGATCTGTCGACGCAACGAATCAATCGTGTGGTCTTTGCGCGTAATCGATGCCTGACTGTATTGAACAACCTGATCGGTGATGGTCGACGTGATGGCATCGACGTCCACGTTGGCGTCTTTAAAATTTCCCTGTTTTACAACGAGGTTCGTGTTATCGAGGCCATAACCGGGCATGGTTGATTTGAGCCGCGCGAGCGAGTCGGGCAGGAGCGGTTCGCCGACGAGCGTTAATTCAACAACGGGTTGTGTGCGGTTAAAGCGGGCTTTGTACCCGATCAGTTGCCGGGTCTGCGAGTTAAGTTCTTCGTCGATAAAGCGTTTGACGTTCTGCTCGAAAATCGTTTTGCGAACAATCTGGTAGCCCAGGTATGTGCTGGGGACAATCGCGATGACGACGGCTATCCAGATCGTGGTCCGAACACGCCGTTCGATCTGGGCCGATGGGTACGGCTTCTGCTTGTAGCCCAGAAAGCGCACGATCAAAAACGTACTGAGACTAATACAGACGCTGTTGATCAGGAACAGATAAAAAGCACCCGCAAAGTAGATTGGGTTGCCGGTCGCAATGGCGTAACCTGCCGTACAGAGGGGTGGCATAAGTGCGGTCGCAATGGCAACGCCCGGTATAACGTTACCGACTTTTTCCCGGCGTGACCCGGCAATGATACCCGCCAAACCGCCGAAAAACGCAATGAACGTGTCCCAAACGGTGGGTGAGGTACGGTCTAGTAATTCCGACTGCGCTACGTGGAGTGGACTAATCAGGAAATAAAGTGTTGAGGCAATCAGGCTGAACAACACAGCAATGGCCAGATTTTTCAGCGCCCGCAGGATCATGTCGAGATCGTTGATACCAACGCCCAGCCCAATCCCCATGATCGGCCCCATCAGCGGAGAGATAAGCATAGCTCCCGTAATCGCTGCGGTCGAGTTGATGTTCAGCCCGATAGAGGCAATCAGAATAGCGAAGATCAGCGCCCAAAGGTTAATACCCCGGAATTCAATGCCCCGACTGATCGACTGAACAATCGCTTCCTGATCGTCTTTGTCTTCGTCCAGACTGAATCGATCGTGCAGAAATCGTCGAAAGGCAGCTAGTAAGCCGAGATTGGAGGAGACGGGTGGGTTCGGGATAGATTTTCGGGTAGATGTCATAGCTTGATAGTGAATAATTGATAAAAAACAGAACTTACACTACGAAGATATTTCATCGTAACAGCCTACTTCCTATCAGTGTTATGGCCTTCTTTGACCTCTTTACAATTCTTATTGTTATCGCTGCCGCCTTTGCCTATCTCAACACCCGACTGTTAAAGCTGCCCGATTCAATTGGTATTATGGTTGTCTCACTGGGCTTTTCGGTGCTGCTCATAGTGGGTAACTCGCTGATTCCCGACGCGTTTAGTACGATACGAACGGCCATCGCGGAGGTCGATTTCTACAAGTTGCTGTTCAACGTAATGCTTAGCCTCCTGCTGTTTGCGGGGGCATTCCATACCGATGCGTCAAAGTTGAAAGTCGAACGACGATCGGTTATGCTGTTTGCGTTTGTGGGGGTACTTATCAGCACGGCTCTGGTCGGCACCGCCCTGTACTACGCGGCCGACGGACTGGGTTATCAGCTATCCTATACGCTTTGCCTGCTCTTCGGCGCGCTTATTTCCCCAACGGATCCCGTGGCCGTGCTGGGTATCCTCGCCCGATTCGATCTACCCGAGTCCATCAAACTCAACATTGTCGGCGAATCGTTGTTCAATGACGGGGTGGGGGTAGTGGTGTTCGCCACACTCTACCAACTGGTTGAATCGGGGTCGACCCACCTTGATTTTGGACAGACAGTGCTTTTGTTTGTCGAGGAAGCTGGAGGGGGGATCGTGCTGGGACTAGCCGTCGGTTATGCGATGTACTGGCTGCTGCGTTCGGTCAACCATTACCAAACTGAAGTGCTCATCACCGTTGCTGGTGTGCTGGGTGGGTATCTGGTAGCTCGGTATTTGCACGTATCGGGTCCGCTGGCGATGGTGGTGGCCGGACTGCTCGTGGGCGATCAGGCCCGCGAAGATGCGCTGAGCCACACCACAGAAGAATACCTGGACAAGTTCTGGGAGCTGATCGACAGCATTTTAACTGCATTGCTCTTTGTCCTGATCGGGCTGGAGTTACTGGTCATTCCATTTGAACGGGCCTACCTTACGCTCTGTCTGCTGAGTATTCTGATCACCCTGCTGGCGCGTTACCTGTCAATTCTAATTCCGGCAAAGCTGGCTGGACGATGGCTGGACCTGGGTCGGGAAGCCCCCCTTATGCTGACCTGGGGCGGTCTGCGTGGCGGGATATCCATCGCTATGGCGCTTTCGATCGACAACGGAATCGCGCACAAAGACCTGATCGTAACCATCACGTATGCCGTAGTGTTATTCTCCGTAATTGGACAGGGCCTGACAATGGAACGGTTTATCCGGCGACTATATCCGTAAGAGTTGACGGTGGCGGGGCCAGGGCCAGGCTACACGACTCGCGCCCGCCACCGTACACAAAAGATTACTATGAAGGCAAAACTACAGCAGCTCTGGCAGCAACTAACGGATTCACTCTGGTTCATTCCAGGACTAATGATCGTAAGCGCCATGGGGCTTGGCCTGGGACTGGTCGAACTGGAAGTTTATTACCCCATTCGCGGCAGTACTGAGTATCCACTCCTGTTTGGGGTTGGTGCCGAAGGGTCGCGTAGTATGCTGTCGGCCATTGCCAGCTCAATGCTGACCGTTGCGGGCCTGAGTTTTACCCTGACGCTGTCGGCGATTTCGCAGGTCAGTGGGCAGTACTCACCCCGGCTGCTGCGTAACTTCATGAAAGACCGGATTAATCAGTTTGTGATGGGGTACTTCACAGGCTCATTCGCGTACTGTCTGATTGTCCTGCGCACGATTCGGGGTAGCGATGAGCTAACGTTTGTACCGTCGATTGCGGTGCTGACCGGCTTGCTGCTGGCACTGGGTGGCGTACTGGCGCTGATTCTGTTTATTCACCACATTGCCGAATCGATACAGATCAGTACCATCATTTACAAGATCATGGACGAAACGACCGAGGCCATCGATCGGCTATTTCCGCAGGAACTGGGAGAGCCCGCGCAGGCGAAAACGCTGGTAGACAAGGCCGAACGACTGATCGATGAACCCGAAGGCTGGATTACCGTACCAGCGTCGCAGTCGGGGTATTTGCAACAAATTCACAGCGAACTGCTCCTTGACTGGGCCGTCGATCATCAGATGCTCGTCCGATTGGAGTATGCTATTGGTGACTTTGTTGGGAAGGGGTTTCCGTTGCTTAGTGTTCGGCCGGTCAACGAGCAGCAGGATGCCATTATACTGACCAGCAACGAATCGGAAGCCTTGCAGGATTGCCTGCAGGTAGGTCGTTACCGCGCGGTAGAGCAGGATGTTCGCTTCGGCATTCAGCAATTGGTTGATATCATAACGGGGGCGTTGACGCCGAGTACCAATGATACGACCACTGCCATTATGGCCATCGATCACTTGTGCGTGATCATCAGCCGACTGGCAGCTCGTCCGTTCCCATCGCCGTTCCGCGCTGAGGACAACCAATTGTACATACTCACCCGGTCCGCTTCCTTCGCGCAGATGATGACTGATGCGTTTGACCCGGTTCGTATCAGCGGCAAAGCCAATCACGCCATTTTCGTGACGCTGCTGCGCGTGTACGAGCGCCTGACGGCTCACACCCACGACACGGCCCGCCTGTCGATAATCAAGCAACAGATAAAACTCGTTCGCGAAGCATCCGATACGACACTGGAAACTAGCTACGAGAAGGAATTGGTGAATGCGCTATAGCTGGTTCGTTGTACCGGCTGCGGTGCGAAAACCTACTCGCGACGCAGGTCGTAGAGGAGCCATTGCCGGTTGGCGATATCGGCCTGATGCTGCCGGAGGAGTTGCAGGAAATCCTGTACGCCAACGGGTTCGTTGCCGTTGCCGTGAATCAGCACGATGCTACCCCAACCCGGTGTCTGTCCTTTCGCCAGCCAGGCATCACTGCCAACGGTAATCAAACCGTACTGACCGATGCGCTTGACCAGATCCTGATCGGAGATGAGTCCCGGAAACCGGAAGAATACGGAGGGAATCAGGCCGTTGGCAAGCATGGCCTGTTCAGTCAGCAGTACTTCGTCGTTTAGGTTGGTGCCGGGTTCAAGCAGGAAGTTTTGGTCCAGGGGCTCGGTCGTCGATACATGGTGATGGAACGAGTGGTTGATCCATGTAATAGACAGTATCCCTTTGTTGGCCAGTTGTTTAAGCCAGGCCAGATCGTTGGAGTGCTGCTGCATCCAGACGCCGGTAATCGATAGCGCCAACGGGACTGGTGATTCGTACTTACCCAGCTCCTGCGCCAGACTGGTGAAAATGACCCGGTCGAGCGGTTTGTGCGACGGGCAGAGGTCGATGGTCAGCGTAATGCCTCTCTCGCGGGGCAGCGTATGTGTGAAGCCTGCATCCTGTAACGGTTTCGCGTTTGACTCCGCAGCCGACAACGCCTGACTGTAGGGTGAGACTGGCTGGAATGTCAGCAGATCAGATAAGGTCAGGACCGTCGGACTGTTGGGCTGCTCGGGGGCTACGTTCGTCTGTAGCGTCTGCGGATCGACCAGCAGGCAATAGGGTTTGCCGTTCAACTCAAATCGACGCAGGACCAGCAGCGTCTGTCGATTATGGGTGATCAACCCAAAACTGACTCGGTACTTGCTGATGCGGGGCGGTAGCGACTGACCCCAGGTTTGTGCGGTGATGACAAGCATCAGGACCAGCAACAGCCGGACATGCATGATGATAGTGAGATTACAGGTTGTGGATGCAACAATCAACTGTTTTCTTTTGACAGTGGTGTCAGGGATGGGTCGCCAGCCTGGCCTAATGCTACGTTACCCCCGCCCCCCTGAAGGGGGCCAAACTCGCGGATAAATTTCTCCCCCTTCAGAGATCGTTTGTGGGGCAATTTTGGGGGCGCAAAATTGCCCTTTCTGTCATTCCCTGATAACCTGTCAGGGGGCGGGGGGAGCGCAGCATATAGCAAACCGCCTTTTCAGTATTATGGGTAATAGCGCTATTTGAAAGGCCCAAAAACAGTTGCGCCGGGTCTGGCCCGGCGCAACTGTTTTTGTACGGAAAGCGGACTACTTATACCGTCACTTTCCGTTCCCGGCGTTCAGTTTCCCGACGAATACGACCGCTGTGAATCAGGTTATACATGATCGGCAGAATCAGCAACGACAGGATCGTACAGGTAATCAGTCCACCGATCATGACTGTAGCGAGGGGTTTCTGCGTTTCCGAACCGATACCGCTACTAAGGGCGGCTGGCAACAGACCCAGCGAAGCCATTAGTGCTGTCATGACTACCGGTCGGACCCGCGTCTGCGCCCCCTCCCGCACGGCGTCGAGCATCGGCATTCGGTTATGCAAGTTCTCTTTGAATCGGTTGATCAGAATAACGCCATCCTGCACCGATACGCCGAACAGACAGATGAAACCAACCCCCGCCGAGATACTGAAGTTGATACCCGTCAGCCAGAGGGCCAGAATACCGCCGATGAGCGCAAATGGTACGTTCAGGATAATTAGCGTGGCGTCGATGGCGCTGCCGAACGTGAACAGCAGAATCAGGAAGATGATCGTGATACTGATCGGCACTACGACGGCCAGCGTGTGTTCGGCCCGCGTCTGATTCTCGAACTCACCCGCCCAGCGCATCCGATAACCTTCCGGCAGCTTGATCGTTGCGCCCACTTTTTGCTGCGCTTCGGCGATGGTACTACCGAGGTCACGTCCCCGCACCGAAAACTTGATAGCGATGAAGCGGGCGTTGTTTTCACGGTAGACAAAGGCGGGTCCCGACTGAGTGCCGATGTCAGCCAGTTCTTTCAGTGGAATCTTCGAGCCGGACCGCGTCGGAACGAGTAGGTTGGCAATCTGTTCGGGCGCAAACCGGAACCGCTCGTCGTAGCGCACTTTAACATCGAAATGGCGTTCGCCTTCGTACAGTTGCGTGGCCGTTTTGCCGCCGATTGCCGTCTCGATTACCGATTGTACGACATCGGTCGGAACGTTGTAGAGGGCGAGCCGGGCGGGGTCGAGCGTGATGCGAAACTCCGGCTGACCGAGGTTACGGAATACACCGAGATCACTCACGCCCGGTACTTTCCGCATGATGTCGTATACCCGCGTGGCTTCCTTGTCGAGTACGTTCAGGTCCTGTCCGATAATCTTGATCGCCATTGATCCTTTTACCCCCGACACGGCTTCTTCCACGTTGTCGGAGATGGGCTGCGAGAAGTTAAACGAGACCCCTTTAAAGCGAGTCAGCTTCTGCTGCATCTGGCTAACCAACTCGTCTTTCGAAATGCCACTTTTCCACTCTTCCCGTGGATACAGGTCGACGAAGAACTCGTTATTGAAGAAGCCCGTAGGGTCGGTACCGTCGTTGGGGCGACCCGTCTGCGAGATGACGCCCCGCACTTCGGGAAACTCTTCGAAGATGGCTCGAAACTTTCGCGTGTACGTATAGCTTTCGTCCAGTGCTACCGAATACGGCAGCGATGCCCGGACATAGATCGATCCCTCGTTCAACTGCGGCAAAAACTCCGAACCGATGTGGAACAGGAATAGGTAAATGGCGAAGGCCAGCGAGCCGATGGCAATCCCGATGATGGACGCCGGTTTGCGGATGGCCCAGTCCAGCGCGGGCGTATACCCTTTTTCCAGACCCAATACGACAGGATTGTGGCGTTCGCGGACGTTCTTTTTCAGCAGCAGTGAACAGAGCAGTGGAATTAGCGTCAGGCTGACGATCAGCGAACCGAGCAGCGCGAAGCCAATGGTCCAGGCCAGCGGGCTGAACAGCTTGCCCTCTACCTTCTGGAAGGTGAAGATGGGGAGCAGCGCCGTGATGATGATGACCTTTGAAGTGAAGATCGACTTACCCAGTTCGGTGGCGGTGCTGGCAATCCAGCTAAGCTTGCCACGCCCGTTGAACTTCATCATGCCCAAGTGTTCGGCCCGCGTGGCCAGCATCACAAACAAGCCTTCAACCATGACCACGGCACCGTCGATGATGATCCCGAAGTCGAGCGCACCGATACTGAGCAGATTGGCCGTCATACCCCGTGCCCGCAGACAGATAAAGGCAAAGAGCAGCGCCAGCGGAATAACGATGGCAACCGTCAGGGTCGTGCGCCAGTCAGCGAGGAAAACCAGCAGAATTAGCGTGACAAGGAAAATGCCCGTCAGCACGTTTTCGCCTACCGTGTGCAGCGTATAGTTGTTCAGCGTGGTCCGGTCGTAGAACGTTTTGATCGTGACGTCTTTCGGCAGAATCTGACTGTTCAGTTCGTCGACCTTGGCTTTGAGCGCCGGAATTACTTCGTTCGGGTTTTCGCCCTTCCGCATCACCACGATACACTCCACAACGTCGTCCTGCTTATCACGTCCAACGATACCGAGCCGGGGCTGGAAACCTTCCCGCACCGTCGCCACGTCCTTGATCTTGATCGGTACACCGTTGACATTGTCGATAACAACGCCGGCAATATCCTCGGGCTTAGTCAGCAGACCGATTCCCCGCACGACAAGCGATTGGTTGCCTTGCTTGATGATGTCGCCCCCGACGTTGATGTTGCTTTGTTGCAGAGCCTGATCGACGTCGATCGACGTAAAGCCGTAGTTGGCCAATAGCGTCGGGTTCAGGTCGACGTTGATCGTTTTGACCTTACCACCGAAACTCACGACGTCGGCAATACCGGGTACGCTCTTGATCTGACGCTCGATAACCCAGTCCTGTATGGTCTTGAGTTCGGTGACATCCTTGGTTTTCGACTCCAGCGTAAAGCGGTAAATCTCACCGGTCGGGCCATAGGGTGGTTCGATTTCGGCGTTGGCGCCGTCGGGCAGGTCGACGTCGGCCATGCGGTTGGCCACGTTGGTCTGCGCAGTGAAGTTGTCGACGCCATCGTCGAATATCATCGTCACGACCGACAGGCCAAACAGCGATACCGACCGCAGCGTGCTTTTACGGGGCACCGAGTTTAACTCGGTTTCGAGAGGAATCGTGACAAACCGCTCAACTTCCTCCGCCGACCGGCCCGGCCACTGCGTAATGACGATCACGTTGGTATTCGTGACGTCGGGAAACGTTTCTACGGGCGTGTTCAGAAAGCTGACGACACCCCCCACGATGATGATCCCGATGCCGAAAAAAACGGCAAAGCGATTCGTCAGCGCGAACGTGATAATACTGCGGATGAAAGAATTCATGTGTCGATGATTGAGTGACAGAATGATAGAATGATTGAATAGACCATCCGGTAAAGCGTAGCTTCGCCAGCTGATTCAACCAGTCTATCACTTAATCATTCATTAATTCGTTAAATCGTTGTACAACAGCAGGCTGCCTTCTGTGACGACGCGGGTGCCGGGTTTGAGGTTACCCCCCTCGACAAAGGCATAGCGGGTCGTGTTCTGGATGACCGTTACTTCCCGAACGTCGAACTTGTTGGGCGCGTCCTGCACGACGACGTAGTAGTGATCGCGGTCGAAGACGAGGGCCTTCTGTGCGACCGCCATGCCTTTCTGTGCAGCGGTGTTGGGCAGGTGTACGTGAATGGTCGCAAACATGTCGGGTTTGAGCAGGCCGTCTTTGTTGTCAAGTACGATCCGCACCTTCAGCACCCGTGCCTGTTCATCGAGTACACTGCTGATGTTGTCGACACGACCCCGGAATACTTTGTCAGGATAGGCCAGTACCTGCACATCAACGGGTTGTCCCTGTTTCACTTCGGGAATGTCGGTCTCGTATACGTTTGCCATCACCCAGATTTGCTGAAGGCTCGAAATGGTATACAGCGGGTTCGTATTGTCGGACCGCAGATCCTGCCCGGTGTTGACGTTCTTCTCAACAATGTAACCTGTAATGGGTGCTTTCACCGTGAAATACGGCTGCCCGCTGGTATTGCTGCCGCCATACACCCGCAGAATATTGCCCGAACGGCCCAGTTCATCTTTGGCTTTTTGCAGCGCGTTTTTAGCCGTGATGAAATCCGTTTCCGACGTGAAGCCGGCTTTGTACTGCGCCTGCACGTTTTTCAGGTTCTGCTGCGCCACTTCCAGATCGGCTTTATCGGCCTGATAATCGTTGACATAGTTCGAGATGTCGCCGGAGCGAATGACGGCCAGATCCTGCCCTTTCTGCACGTAGCTACCGAGCGTGACGGTCGCTTTCTCGACATTACCTGACACCAGCGGAAACACCCGCACGACATTGTCCTGATCGAACGTAACCGTGCCGTTGAGCGTCAACTCGCTTTCAGGATTGAGCCGCCGAACCGAATCGGTCAGGTAACTGCTGGTCGAATCAGCGGACGAAGTAGGGGGCTTCGTATCTTCTTTATGCCCACAGGCAGCCAATAACAGGCCAGATAGAAAAATGAGGGGGAATTTCATAAATGATTGACTGATAAACTGATTGAATGATTGAATGACAAACTGGCTGACATTAACATCTGTCTTGCCATTCAATCATTCTATATTCAGGCATTCGATCATTAAAAAAAGCGCGTGTTAGTTACGTAGTTAAGTAACTGCTGTGATTGAAAGAGGTTATTACGGAGGTTGATCGTATTGAGCTGCGCCTGCTGATACGTCCGGATTTTATCGAGGTAATCGAGCAGGCCAATCGTCCGGGCGTTGTATGCTTTTGTTGCTTCCACAGAGATATTCTGAATCCGGTCCAGATAGCCCGACGGGCGGGTGTTGTACTGCTGGTAATAGGTGTTCAGCTTATCATACGCATTGAGCACGTCGCTTTGCACTACCGTCTGCTGATTGTCCAGTCCGCCCGTAACCGACTTCAAGGTCGTTTCAGCCGATCGAATAGCCCCCTGATTCCGGTTCCGGATGGGCAGGTCCATAGCGGCCTGAAAGCCGGTAAAGTTGTCGTAGGCGTTACTATATTTTTCAAAATACAGGCCCAGTGTCAGGTCGGGCGTACGGCGGGCCTGTTCCAGTGTCAGGCTGCGCTGTGCATTGTTGATCTGCTCCTGCGACAGAGCGATGTCGGGCCGGTTGGTAAGGGCCGAGTCGAGTGCCGTGCGAAGCTGCGGCAAACCGTTCGTTGCAGCCGGAACGTCGACGGGAAAGATAAACGCATTCGATGGCTGACGGATCAATATACGCAACGTGGCCTGTTCGTCGGCGATCTGTGCGTTGTAGTTCGCCAGATTCGCTTCCAGATCCCGCACGGCGACTTCCAGGCGCGTAACCTCGTACGGCGCTACCCCGCCGGTCTGCAGTGCAATCCGGTACGACTCGACCAGTCGTTGCTGACGGAGTAGTTCCTCCGTGAATAACTGCCAGGCCTGAATGTCGTAATACAGATTGGCGTAGGTCGAGTAGAGTTGGTAGTGAAGTGTCCGCATCAAATCGCGGAACGCCGTTCGTGCCAGTATCCGGTTGCTTTCGGCCAGAGCAACCAGTTTGCTGCGCTTGCCTGCCAGCAGAACAACCTGCTGTAGCTGAATGGCGTACGCGCCACTATTGTACTGCCCTGATGCGCGGTCCTGCTGCGTAGGTGGACCGTACTGCAAGAATTTACTCGTCTGGGGGTTGTACAGATTACCCTGGAACCAAAGATTCGGGTTGGGTCGTAGACCTGCCTGCGTGATAGCCGCGTCGGTAATATCGATCTGATAACGTTGGGCCAGCAGCTGAAAATTACGTTCGACGAATTGCTGCTCAAGCTGAGGCAGCGTAACGCGAAGGGTGTCGGACGATTTAGAAGGTGGGTTGATGACCTGGGCTCCGGCAAAACCGGCGCATAGCCAGCCTGTTAGAAGCAAAAACAAACTACTGCTTAGCGTGCGAGTGCGTATCATGTGATAGTGTACTGACTAATTCGAAATCAGACGAACTGGTTGTCGGTTGAGCCGCGGCTTGATTTCGTTGGCAAATAGCGCGCCTAAAATTAAGCTGTTGTTAAAGCGTTGTTAAGTAATTCTTAAAAAAATGAGTAAAAGTGCTCAAGCGCGAAAATGCGGAATAGCCGGTGCCGATAACATTTTATGATGAAGTAGTGACGCCAACTATTGGCTATAATAGGCCCAACGTGGTAAAGCGAACAGCATCTATGGGAAACCTTTTTGTCTTTAATCCCATTTTAACGCTAATCGGTGTGTGGCTACGAGGGCCCTCGCTGCCGGTATGTATTGGATTACTGCCGGTAATTTCAACGTACTGTGCTTATGATCGATCGGCTGATTGCGTTCAGTGTACGAAGTCCCTGGACGATTGGTTTTCTTGTGCTATTGCTTGTTTTGGCTGGTGGGTATTCTTTGAAAAAACTGCCCATTGACGCCGTTCCCGACGTGACAACCCAGCAGGTTGACGTCATTACCAACTCGCCGAATCTGTCGTCGCTGGAAATCGAAAAGTTCATTACCATACCCCTCGAAATGGCCATGGCCAACATTCCGGGGCTGGTCGAAACGCGGTCGGTGTCCAAATTCGGGTCGTCGGTCGTTAAGCTCATCTTCACCGATCAGACCGACATCTACTGGGCGCGTCAACAGGTGTTCGAACGACTTGAGTCCGTCAAATCTGATATTCCCGACGGGGCCGGCACGCCCGTTCTGGGGCCAGTTTCTACCGGCTTAGGTGAAATTTATCAATATGTAATACGGCCCGAAGACCCCAGTAACCCTCGCTATACGCTTACTGAAATTCGTACGATTCAGGACTGGTACGTGCGACGGAAACTACTTGGTATGTCGGGAATCGCCGATGTCAGCGGGTACGGTGGGTATAGCAAGGAATACCAGGCCAAACTCAAGCCCGAACGGATGCGGGCGCTGGGCGTTACGGTCGATGATCTCTATGCGGCTTTATCGCAGGGCAATGGCAATACCGGGGGCGCTTACATCGAGAAAGACAACAAGGCCTTTACCATTCGTGGTATCGGTCTGGTTAACAGCCTTGATGAGATTGCGCAGACGGTTATTCGCAAAAATGGAAACGCGCCGGTACTGGTACGCGACGTGGCCGACGTTGATATGGGTCACGCGCTGCGGTTTGGGGCGCTGAGTCGCAACGGACAGGGCGAAGTCGTCGGCGGTTCGATTCTGATGATGAAAGGCGCCAACGGTAATGAGGTTATCAATCGACTGAAAGAACGCTTTGTCGACATTCAGAAGGGTATGCCGAAGGGCCTGGTTATCGAGCCGTTCCTCGACCGTTCCGAAATTGTAACGGCGGCTATCAACACCGTGGCGCACAACCTGCTCGAAGGGGCCGCCATCGTCGTCATTGTTATTCTGGTATTACTGGGCAACTGGCGGGCGAGTTTACTGGCTGCATCGGTGATTCCGCTGGCCATGCTGTTCGCTTTTATCTGGATGGGTCAACTCGGTATCGTCGGAAACATCATGAGTCTCGGCGCTATCGACTTTGGTCTGCTGGTCGACCCGGCGATTATCGTTGTCGAATCGGCGGTACTGTTTCTGGCGCTGGCTATGGCCAAGCATCAGGAAGAAGCAACGGCGGCTGGTAGGTCAGCCAAGATGACGTACAAAGAACGGCAGGCGCTGACTATCAGCGCGACGTCGGAGGTGAAACGGTCCGTTGTGTTCGGCGGTCTGATCATCCTGATTGTTTATTTCCCGATTCTAACGCTGGAAGGGGTCGAAGGCAAGATGTTCTCGCCGATGGCAAAAACGGTCGGCTTCGCCATTTTGGGTGCGCTGTTGTTATCGATTACCTACGTGCCGATGATGAGTGCGTTGCTGCTGCGTCCGCCTAAATCAGCGCACGATCACGGTTTCTCGGAAAAGATCGTCCAGTTCTTCTACCGGGGCCTGCGGCCCGTGCTGACAGCTGCTCTGAGAGCCAAATATGTCGTGGTAGCCATTGCCGTCGGTATTCTGGTACTGGGTGTCATCGGCTTCAGCCGGATCGGAGGGGAGTTCATCCCCAAACTTCAGGAAGGTGACATGGTGATCGACATGGACTTGCCAACTGGCACACCGCTTACCGAGTCGATTCGATTGAGTCAGGAGTTTCAGGGCGCGCTGCTGAAAGCGTTTCCTGACGAGATTCAAAGCATCGTGTCCAAGATTGGTACGTCGGAAGTAAAAGTCGACCCACTACCGCTCGAATCGCAGGAGCTGTATCTATCGCTAACGCCGAAGGAGACCTGGAAAAAGGCGGGCCGGCAGCAGGAACTAGCCGTAAAGGTAAATGACTTTATGGCGCAGTATCCGGGACCGGTTTACGCCATTACGCAGCCTATCGAAAGCCGGGTCAATGATATGATGAACGGCGCCCGCACTGACGTCGTCGCGCAGTTGTATGGCGACAACCTCGATACGCTGGTAAAGAAGATGCGTGAGGTCATCGCTGTGGTTCGGCAGGTGCCCGGTGCGGTCGACGTAAAGGCCAGTAAGGTATTCGGCCTGCCGCAGTTGAACATCAAATACGATCGGCACCGGCTGGCATTGCATGGCATCAAGGTCGAGCAGATCAACCGGGCGATTCAGATGGCGTTCGGTGGCGCGACCGCCGGGGTTGTGTATGAAGGTGACAAGCGTTTCGACCTGACGTTCCGGCTGGCGGGCGATGACCGCGTTCGGCCCGAAGCTATTGCCAATCTTCTCGTCAACGACCAGAACAACAACCCGATTCCGCTGCGTGAACTGGCGGATATTACCGAAGACGTCGGGCCGTCGGAAATTACCCATGTCGACATGAAGCGCCTGGTGAACGTTGGTTTCAATGTACGGGAGCGCGATCTGGAGTCGGTCGTCAATGACGTGATTAAAGCTGTCAACGCGAAAGTGAAACTGCCCGCTGAGTATTCAATCACCTACGGTGGGGAGTTCGAAAACTTCAGCCGTGCCAAAGACCGGCTTTCGCTGGTACTGCCGATCGCACTGCTGGTCATTTTCGGGCTGCTCTACCTGACATTCGGTAATTTTCGCGACAGCCTGCTAATCTACGCCGTTGTTCCCCTGTCGGCGGTAGGGGGTATTTTTTCGCTGCTGCTGCGCGATATGAACTTTAGTATTTCGGCCGGGGTCGGTTTCATCGCCTTGTTCGGCGTGGCCGTACTAAACGGTATTCTGCTGGTCAGCCATTTCAACGCCCTGGGTGCGGCAGGTATTGACGATCCAAACGAGCGGGTACTTCAGGGACTGAAAGATCGGCTGCGTCCCGTATTGATGACCTCGTTCGTAGCTGCGCTGGGCTTTATGCCGATGGCTACCTCGACCAGTGTCGGTGCCGAGGTACAGAAACCGCTGGCAACCGTTGTGATCGGTGGTCTGCTAACGGCTACCGTATTGACACTGATCATTCTACCCGTACTCTACGCAATGGTGTCACCCCGCGTAATTACCCCCGCCCACCAGGAACAAGAAGCCGACGTTGTATGAATAAACACCTGTCATTAACCGGAGCCGCCGTGGCTCTACTGATTGCTCAAATCACCTATGCTCAACCCGGTCAGTCGCGCCGGATCATTACCCTCCAGCAGGCGCTCGACTTGGCCCAGGAAAATAACCCGCAGGTCAACGTAGCCAATCTGCGCATCGATAAGCAACGGGCGCTGATACCGGGAGCGCTGAGCCTGTCCGGGCCGGAGTTGATCTTTGAAGCACCGACGACAACGCGCTTCCAGCCCGGCATTCTGCTGCCGGTGTCCCTGCCGACCGTCTACAAAAATCAACGCGTTGTGCAGGAGCAGCAGGTAAAGCTGAGTCAGCGCGAGAAGGCAGTAACGACCAATACGATTCGCTATAACGTTCGCACAACGTACAATAACCTCCTGTACCTGCGCGAAAGCATCAACAACTACCGACGGCAGGATAGCCTGTTGCGGGTGTTCACGCAGGTAACGGAAGTGCGGCAGCGCGTGGGGCAGATCTCGCGAATCGAAGTACTCAACGCCCGGTCGCAGCAACAGGAACTACAGTATCAGCTCGATCAGACGCGGGCGCAGGTACGCAGCAACCGGATTCAGCTGGGGCTGCTGATTGGCACGCCCAACGACACCTCGCTACGGGCAACAGGTCCGTTTCAGAAGATGACATTCACCGACCCGTTTCTGACGACCGACAGTACCTTTCTCCGCAATCCGCAGACAGACTACTACAAGCAGAATCAGGTGCTGAACGAAGCCGCGCTGGTACTTGAACGCAAACGACGACTCCCGAACATCATCGTTGGTTATCTGAATCAGGGCGGGCCGGAGTCGCCGATGCTGTATCGCTTCCGGTTTGGTCTGTCGCTTCCGGTCTGGGGGTGGGTGGCGAGTTCGCGTATCAATGCGGCCAAAACCGACGTCGAAATTGCCAAAAGCCAGATCAAGCTGAACAATTACGAATTGCAGGGCGATTATGACAAAGGCTACGCTGATCTCCTGCAATATACCGAAGCCGTCGACTACTACGAAACGATCGGCTTACGGCAGGCCGACGAGATTGTCAAAGCCGCCGGTGACGGCTACCGGCTGGGGAGCATTGGGTACTACGATTACCTGCTTAACGTGCAACAGGCGTTTAAAATCCGGTTTGGGTACCTCGAAGCTCTCCGCAACTACAACCAGGCCGTCGTTACGCTCAATTACCTGAAAGGGGAATAAAATCGGTAGACGGTTTTCGGTTTATAGTTCAAAATCCATGGCGAACTACCGAAAACCGTAAACTGAAAACTGTAAACCGACCATGAAACACACGACGATATACATAGGAATGGCGCTGCTGGTGATGGCTGGTCTGAGCGCCTGTAGTGACTCGAAAAGTAAGGACAGCAGCGAACAGGAAAGCGGGCGGGAGACGGCTACGAACGACTCACCCGATGGCCCCGCTATCAAAGCCTCGTCTGGCAGTGCCGACACCGTGCGGCTGACGCTCCGCCAGTTAGGGCTGGTCAACGTAAACATGATCAGCTACAAAACACAGCCGCTGAAGCCCGTTATTCTGGCGAATGGTGTGCTGGCGCTGCTACCCGACAGCCGGGCGGAGGTGAGTAGCCATATCGAAGGTAAGATCAACAAAATCTATGTGCGTGAAGGGCAGCGGGTCAGCGCCGGACAGCCTATCGTGCAACTGGCTAGCTTTCAACTGCTGGAATTGCAGAATCAGTACGCCGAAGCGCATAGCGAAGCGGAGTTCTTGCTGGCAGAATACAATCGGCAAAACGAACTGCGGAAAAGCAATATCGGTGTGCTGTCGCAATACCAGTCGGCCGATGCCAAGCTGAAAGCGGCCCGTGCCCGCGAGATGTCACTGCGCGACAAGCTGCGCCTGATCGGCGTTAGTACCAACGGAATCGGGAAGGGCGAGCGGATGACGGCGACGCTCATCATCCGCTCGCCAATCAACGGGTATATATCGGAGTTTCACGAAAATATTGGGGCGCTGGTGCAGCCGCAGACATTACTGGCCGAAATTATCAATCCTGACCGGATTGAAGCCAACGTGTTCGTCTATGAAAAAGATGCTGACTTCGTGCGTGAGGGACAAACCATCGATCTCAGCTTTGTCAACCGCTCGCTGCCGACGGTGAAAGGCACCGTCGCGTACATCTCCCGCGCCGTCGATGATGAAAACAATGCCATTACGCTGCACGTCAATTTCGCCCGGCCCAAAGGCGAGCTACTGGCGGCTGATATGAGCGTGCAGGCCCGCATTGTCGGGACGGGTGAATATGTCAGCAAGACAGCTGTACCCCGCACCGCTATTCTCGACGATGGAGAAGGTAAATTCATGTTCGTCACCAGCCGCTCTACCGCTGATACGATTCCGTTTCGGAAGCAGAAAGTCGAAATCACCCGGCAGGGCGATCAGTACGTGGAGGTAAAGCCGCTGGGTAAGCTCCCGG
>JAKONH010000121.1 GCA_022702045.1 Spirosomataceae bacterium | reverse complement strand
AAACCCCGTGCTTTTAAAATGGAGTTAGCAACCATCGACCGATAGCCCCCCGCACAGTGTACGTATACCGGCTCATTGTGGCTAAAAGAGGCCATGTGCTCATTGAGGGTGTCGAGTGGGCGGTTTTCGGCGTTGGCTACGTGTTCAGTCGCAAATTCCCCCGGCTTTCGCACGTCGACCACCGATAGCGATGGATTGTGTGTCAGGCGTTGCGCGAATTCATCGGCAGAAATCGACTCGATCGTATCGACTTCCCGGCCGGCTTCCCGCCAGGCGTCGAACCCACCCGCCAGGTACCCGATACACTGATCGTAGCCAACCCGCGCCAGCCGACGAACGGTTTCTTCTTCCTGTCCAGCGGGCGTTACCAGTGCAATTGTCTGGGTTAAGTCTGGAATCAGCGATCCCACCCAGGGAGCGAATTGTCCGTCGAGACCAATGTTGATGGCGTTGGGAATGAAGCCACGGGCAAATTCATTAGCGGTACGTACATCAAGAATCAGGGCGCCGGTTTCGTTGACGGCGGCTTCAAACCCGTCGGGCGATAATGCTTGACTACCGCGTTGCATTACCTGATCGATCGATTCGTATCCTTCCTTATTAAGCCGGGCGTTTTGCGCGAAGTAAGCCGGTGCTTTCGTCAGGCCGTCGAGGACCTGTTCGATAAAGGACTCCTTCGAGGTGGCGCGGAGGGCGTAGTTGAATCGCTTCTGATTACCGAGCCGGTCGGTGGTTTCGCGGCTCATGTTTTTACCACAGGCTGAACCCGCTCCATGCGCCGGATACACGATCACATCGTCGGGCAATGGAATAATTTTGCTGTGCAGGCTGTCGTAGAGCATACCCGCCAGATCGTGCTCGGTCAGATTACCCTTGATTGCGAGGTCAGGACGACCTACGTCGCCGATGAATAGTGTATCGCCGGTAAAGATGGCGTGCGGCCGACCCGCTTTGTCCAGCAACAGATACGTTGTCGACTCGAGTGTATGGCCCGGTGTGTGCAACACTTTGATCGTTACGTTGCCGAGTGTAAACGTTTCACCATCAGTAGCGTGATGAGCGTCGAAGGCTGTGTTGGCCTTGGGTCCGTAAACGATCGGTGCGCCGGTCTGTCTGGCCAGGTCGAGATGCCCCGATACGAAGTCGGCGTGGAAGTGGGTTTCAAAAATGTATTTGATCGTTGCCCCGGCGCTTTCGGCTTTACGAACGTAGGGCGTCGTCTCACGCAACGGATCAATAACAGCGACTTCACTAGCGCTCTCGATGTAATAGGCACCCTGTGCGAGGCAACCCGTGTAAAGTTGTTCAACGATCATAATACGAAACAGATAGTTTGTGACAGTATGGCTACAGCTTGCTGACTTCCTGAATAAACATGTACGTGGCGATGACCAGAATGAACCAGCCTAATCCTTTTTTCAACCGCTGTGGCGCGACAAAGCGGGCCAGCCCCATGCCAATGAAAATGCCAATTATGGATAAACCGGTAAACGGCAACAGAAAATTCCAGTTCATGGCCGTATGACCAATATCGCCCAGAAAACCTACGAATGAATTGATGGCAATAATCAGCACCGATGTAGCTACGGCCTGCTGAATAGGTAAGCCCGCCAGCAAGATCAGCATGGGTACAATGAGAAATCCACCTCCGGCTCCGATCGTCCCGGTCAGCATACCGACAGCTAGACCGTCGCGAGCCAGTGCCCCGTAGCGTGGGCGCCCGTCGGCGGCTTCCCCTTGGTCGGGCCGGTCGTTACGAATCATCGCCCGTGCTGCCAATACCATCACGATGACAAAAAAGTACAGGATGGCGTCGCTCTTGGCCAGGTAAACGGAACCCACCTGAAGCAACGGATCGGGCAGGGCCGGGACGATAAACCGCCGGCTAATGTATACGGAGAGGAACGAAGGTAACGCGAAGGCAAAAGCGACGGGCAGGTTGATTCGCTTGTGCCAGATGTGGTTTGCCGAACCAATAAACGATGTTGCCCCCACCACAAACAGCGAATACGTGGTAGCTAGTACAGCGGGTATCCGAAATACATATACGAAAATCGGGACGGTCAGAATCGACCCACCGCCACCGGCCAGCCCGATTACCAGGCCGACCAGTAAAGCTGAGGTATAACCAGCAAGTTCCTGTCCTGTCATAATGGGCACAAAACTAGCAGGCTTTCGGGCGACTTTCTGTGCTATCTATCACACAGTCGTTAGCAGGCTGATCTTGTTGCGGGCTAGTAAGAACGCCACCCGGCGCTCCAGGTGCTTGAGTAACCGGGAGATACCTTCGCGTGACGTATTCAGATCGCGGGCAATCGCGTCGTGTGTCAGGTATAAATGTCGGCCACCAACCAGCGCTGCTTTCCGATGCAGATAAGCAACTGACCGCTCATCGAGTTGCGAGAAAGCGACCGAATCGAATGTGTCGAGCAGGTCGTCAAACCGTTTTTGATAGGTCTGAAAGATAAACTGCCGCCAGTCGGCAAATTAGCCCAGCCATTTCTGCGCCTGTCTGGCCGGAATTAGTAGCACCTGTGTCGACTCTTCGGCGACAGCCCGAATAGACCGCTGCTCGTTCGTCAATAAGCTACTGACCGATAGTGCACAGGCGTCGGTAGCCCGCAGGTAATAAAGTAGCATCTCGTTGTCGCTATCGGGCCGTAGAATTCTTGATACAGCCCGACAAAACAATGGATATATACACCATCCGTTGCCCCAGTTCGATCAGTACATCGCCCTGTAGAAGCTGGTGAGGCCAGGCGACAGTTTTGATTTTCGCCAGCAGAGCAGGTGAGAACAGTGTTGTAAACGAAGCGGATAGCGTGTCGGAAGAAGGTAACATAGTAAACAAACGAAAACGCCCCCCGGCAGGTTGCCAGGGGGCGTTTATAGGCTAGTCAGAGAAAGACAATATGTTTATTCCTGCGGGTTATTCAGGTTGCTGTGTTTACGACTGTAAGCGAAATAGACGATCAGGCCGAGGAGACCCCACACAACGAAGGTGATCTTCGTGTCCAGCCTCAGGTTGTACATCAGATACAGGTTCGCCAGAATACCCAGCGTGGCAATGACGGGCAGGGCCGGGGTCCGGTAGGGGCGCTCCAGATTGGGTTCCCGTACACGCAGCAGCCATACCGCTCCGCAGATCATGGCAAAAGCAAACAGCGTACCCGAGCTGGTCAGCTGGGATACTTTGTCGATGGGGGTTACGGCCGCAACGGTAGACACAATAGCACCGACGAAGATTGTGCTCTTCCAGGGTGTTTTAAATGTCGGGTGAATAGACGCAAACAGATTCTTTGGCAATAGTCCGTCTTTGGCCATACCCAGGAAAATACGGGTCTGGCCCAGCATCATGACCAGCATAACGGAGGTCAGACCGGCGATCGCAGCGATCGTAATCAGATAAACGGCCCAGGTTAAGCCTACGTCAGAAAAAGCCTGTGCAACCGGTGCTTTCAGATCAAGCTTGTCGTAGGGAACCATGCCCGTCAATACCAGCGACACCAGAATGTAGAGTACCGTACAGATAATCAGCGAGGCAATAATGGCAAAGGGAACGTCTTTCTTTGGATTGATTGCTTCACCAGCCTGCGTCGACACCGCGTCGAAACCAATGTAAGCGAAGAACACGATACCAGCAGCGGTGACGACGCCTTCAAAGCCGAAGTGGGTCTGGCCGGTAGCATCGACCTTAGGCTCTGGCAGGAACGGTGTCCAGTTGGCCGTATCGACGAAAAAAGCACCGGCAATGATGACGAAAATAACGGTGGCCACCTTGACGATAACGATCAGGTTATTGGTGCTGGCAGCTTCCTTAATTCCTTTCACCAGGATGTATGTTACAACCCAGACGATCAGAAAGGCCGGCAGGTTGATGGCAAACGTAAAATCAGGAATTACCTGACCGGCTGCCCGGAGCGTCTGCGCTTTTTCCTGCGCGGTAATCGGGTCATTTATCAGCCACAGGGGCGGGTCGACATGGAACAGGTGCAGAAATTTCTCGAAATAGCCTGACCAGCTTACCGCTACGGTCGTCGCTCCCATCATGTATTCCAGAATCAGGTTCCAGCCGATGAGCCAGGCAAATAACTCGCCTACGGTTCCGTATGAGTACGCATACGCCGACCCTTCAACGGGTAGAATTGACGCGAATTCAGCGTAGCATAATGCGGCAAACGTGCAGGCGATACCGGCGATAACGAACGCTAGTGCCAGCGCCGGACCCGCCCATTCGTTGGCTGCGATTCCTGTCAATACGAAAATACCTCCGCCGATAACGGCGCCAATACCCAGTGAGGTGAGGCCCCAACGGGTCAGTACCCGCTTGAGTTCGCTCTTCTGCATATCAGCAGCGTAGGCTGACATCGGCTTTTTCCGCATTACGCTGGTATTAACCGGTTTCATTCTTGTTTCCATGCAGGCAAATTCAGTTTGGTGATTTAGTCAAGTGGGAAAATAATATTTCGGTCAAGTTCGATAAATATACGAAACAAAAAAGAGTGAACGAGTGAAAGAGTGATTTCAGACGTTTATCATTATTGCTTATTACGGAATGAACGCTTCTGAATCAGTAAGTTTCGTAGTTGTTCGAAGTTCAGGACGGCCCCCTGATTACCGGCAATAAATGCGCTTATTGCCCCATCATCAGTTAGTACCAAGTAAGATTGCTGTGCCAGCTCGCACAGGGCTAGATCAGTAAAGCCAAACGTCAGAAATTGACGAGTGTATTTGGTGACAAGTAACTGACTTGAAATGACAGCCTCATCCATACCCAACGTTTCTATGATAAGTTGGCGTAATACGCCGTCATAACGACCGCTTTTCTTGTCGATCAGATTAACGGTTTCTGTCAGTATGTTAGCGGTAGTGACCAACTTTTTAAATAGCGCTACAAACTGAACCAGTAGTCGAAAATCGTCCGCGTCGTACCAACTCAGACGGGTGGTAAACTTCGAGGGTCAGATTGCCCTACGTAGTATAGAATCAGTAGATTGGTATCCAATACGATTCCTTTCTGCTGACGTAGCTGAGCGATCGTCATCGTAATAGTTCACCCGCTCCGCCTGCTACCATATACGTAATTTCGCTAGTGTTCACGTCGATGCTGAACGTCTTCCACTTCTTTTCAGGAATAAGGCTGGCTATACTTTGGGTATCTGAACTGCGCACGGAAAAGCTTACAGTTATTAGCCAATGTTTGCGCTGACTGTCAATGGCGTACTCCTCCACCTGTACATCAGTAGGACGATCATACACATCATCAAGCGATGTTGAAGCGATAGCAATGGCCTCTTTGACGGAAAGCATAGCGTACAGGGCTAAATAGTAAGCAATCTGTTGTTCGAATATACCCAAAAGGTAAATGAGCGAATGTATGCGTTTGTGAATACGTGGACGATTTTCCGCCAATTATTCACTCATTCACACATTCGCTCATTCAGGCATTGCTTACGACTGTGAAGGCCGGATCAGCGGCTTCTTGTCTTTCTTCTCTTTTTTCGCTGCGAACTCGTCGGGCGTTTCTGCTTCATTTGTCGTGAAGTCGGCAGGAACGGCGTCGAAGCCCGTTTTCTTCTCTACTACAGTCACCTTATTATCGTCGCTGGCCTGTTCGCTGCTCAGGGAATCAACGACGATCGGCGTAGCAACGAACAGCGACGAATACGTACCGACGATCACACCGATTAGCATAGCGAATGAAAAACCCCGGATTGTTTCACCGCCGAAGATAAACAGAACGAGCAGTACCAGGATCGTCGAGAAACCGGTAACGGCCGTACGGCTCAGCGTGCTGTTCAGGGCGTTGTTGATAATAACCGGGATACTTTCTTTCTTCCCCTTATTCTCACTCAGGTACTCCCGAATCCGGTCGAAGACAACGACGGTGTCATTCATCGAATACCCCATGATCGTCAGCAAGGCACCGACAAACGCCTGATCAACGTCGAGGTTGAATGGCAGCAGCCCGTTGAAGATGGTGAAGATAGCCAGGATGATTAGTACGTCGTGGAACATGGCAACGACCGCACCGTATCCAAACGCCAACTTCTTAAACCGGATCAGGATGTAGATAAATACGACCGCTACCGCCAGCAGAATCGACCACAAGGCTGATGTCAGAATATCATAGGCAATGGTCGGCCCCACTTTTTGTGAGCTTTCAATTTTCGCCGGATTACCCTGAATGCTGCTCAGCCCTTTGTAAACGGTTGCTTCGGCCTGCCTGTCGGCTCCCTGCGAATTGTCGTCGATCAGGTAAGGCGTCGTAATCTTCATTTGATTGTTGTCGCCAACCGAAGCACCACCGTACGTTTTTACTTCCGGTGATCCACCCAGTACACCTTCCAGTGCGTTCCGTACGTCGTCGGTACTAACGGGTTTCTCGAAACGAACCACATACGAACGACCGCCTTTGAAGTCGACACCTAGGCCGAAACCTTTGACAAGTGCCGAGATGATACCCAGCGCAATGATGACGGACGAAATCGTATAGTATAGTTTCCGGCGCGAGACGAAATCGAAGTTCGAATCAGCAAACAGGTTTTTTGCCAGCGACGAAGAGAACGTCAGCGTCTTGCCATTGCGGATGTACGAATCGAGCAGCAGTCGGGTGATAAAGATAGCTGCGAACAGCGACGTCAGGATACCAATGATCAGCGTCGTAGCAAAACCCAGGATCAGACCCGTACCGAAGATAAACAGGACGATACCCGTCAGGAAGGTCGTTACGTTCGAGTCAATGATCGACGACAGCGAGTTCTGGAACCCGTCGTGAACGGCGGTTTTAAACGGCTTGCCTTCTGCCAGTTCTTCTTTGATACGCTCAAAAATCAGTACGTTGGCGTCGACGGCCATACCGATCGACAGTACGATACCAGCAATACCCGGCATGGTCAGTACGGCACCCAGCGAGGCCATAACGCCCAGCAGGAAGAACAGGTTGACTAACAGGGCGATGTCGGCAATCAGACCGGCGCGGTTGTAGTAGAACACCACGAAGCCGAGTACCAGCAGAATACCGATGAGCGACGACAGGACACCCGCCTGAACGGCTTCCGAACCAAGCGTAGCCCCAACGATACTTTCTTCAACGATGTTTGTCGGTGCAGGTAGTTTACCGGCTTTCAGGACGTTGGAAAGGTCTTTCGTTTCTTCGACGGTGAAGTTACCGGAGATACTCGAGCGACCGTTCGGAATTTCGTTTTGTACGTTCGGTGCGGTATAAACCAGACCATCAAGCAGGATAGCAACCGGACGATTGACGTTAGCGGCCGTCAGATTGCGCCACTTGCGGGCACCTTCGGCGTTCATGTTCATTGTCACTTCCGGACGACCCCGATCATCATAATCGTTCGAAGCATCGGTGATAACGTCACCTTCCATCGGTGCGCGGCCACCTGGCTTCTTCACGAAATAGAGCGGCAGAATCTCTTTGTTATCGTTGGTCTTTTCCGACTTCCGGCCCCAGGCAAAGACAGCGTCAGCCGGGAACAGGCCCCGTACTTCGGGTGCGTTCAGTACGGCATCCGCGCGGGCGGTATCTTTCAGGTATACACCCAATTGGTCTGGACCAATCGGCAGAAACAGTTGGGTAAGGGCCGAACCCTGTGCAGCGGCAGCCGCCGTATCAGCTTTAGCCGTTGCCGTTGAATCTTTCTTGCCACCTTGTGCCAGCTGTGATTCCAGGCTGTTATTCTGTGTGGTCGTTCCAGCTGCGGGCGTGCTAGGGGCACCAGCTTTCAGGGCAGCTTTACGGGCTGTTTCTTCGCGGAGCAGATAAGCACCCATGCCTTCGATGGCAGGAGCCAGCTCGTTCAGTTTGTACACTTCGGTGAATTCCAGTTTAGCCGCACCGGTCAGTAGGCGACGAATACGCTCCGGGTTGTCAACACCCGGCAATTCGATCTGGATACGGCCCGAACCCGGTAGCCGCTGAATGTTTGGGTTGGCTACCCCGAATTTGTCGACACGTGCCTGAATGATCTGGAAGGCGCGGGCAATAGCACCGTTCACTTCCTCGTTCAGCACCTTTTTAACTTCGGTGTCCGACGACTGGTAGTTGATTTTGCTCCGGTTGGCGCTCGTCGCGAAAACGCTGGCCAGTTTCGTGTCTGGTGATACTTTCTTGAAGTTGCTGGCGAACAGGTCAACGAAGTTACTGTTGCTTGTTTTCTGATCTTCCAGCGTCGCTTTCAGGGCCTGCGCGAACTTAGGATCGCGGTTGTTGCCCGACAGACTGCGCAGAATGTCGGCAGGCGACACCTCCAGCACGACGTGCATACCGCCCTGCAGGTCGAGACCCAGACCCAGTTCGCGCTCGGTTACTTCCTGAAGCGTGCTGCCCAGATAAACGGGCTCTTTCCAGAGTGAATCAAGGTAATGCTGTTTTTTGCCAGAGTCGATCTGCCCTTGTTTATTGGTGGCGTAAGCCTCGGCGTCAGTTTTAATGTTGCGCGAGACAAACGTAAACGACAGGAAGTATAGGCATATCGCCGAAATGATCCCCGTCAGAATGAGTATGCCGGTTCTGTTTTGCATAATACGCACAGACACAAGTCTGTGTTGGATGAAAATAATAGATAGGAATTGGAAGAAACGACTGGTTGCGCGACACAGTAGACGGCGTTATGAAACCAGCAAAGCGATGTGGGCCTAACGAACAGGCGTTCAGCAACGGAATAGACTAGGGCGCGTTTGTGGCTATATGATGCCCAAAAACGTGCTGGAAGAAGGAAAAATAGAAATGCGGAAGGGTAAAATGCCGCAGGAGCGGAACGCTTAACAGTAAGAGAATGATAAGCGTCGGAGCGGGGAGCAGAAACGCCGTCTGCCCGGAGTCGCCCAGCTGAACGGCCGGTGCGACGACAGCTTCGAGTGATTTTGCACTTAGCTGTGCCGTTGCTTTTTCGGGTTTGGCCGCTTTTTCTGCTTTTGCCAATCCTGCAATGACTTTCTGAGCAGTATCCCGCTTGGTAACAAGCGCAGCCGGCCCCCACATAGCCATGATCAATAGGATCACCGCTAGCGAAAGGCTTGAGACGCGTTGTATAATGCGGGGTTGCTTCATCTGTCCAAAAAGGGGATTACAAATTTGGCACCGTTTTTAGACTTATGCAATAGAATTATTGACAGGATTACAGGATAAACAGGATTTTCTAGCTGTATGCCCTAGCATGGCAGTATGCCGGATGTTACACCGGTATGGTAAATCCTGCCAAGCCTGTAATCCTGTCGATACAAATTCCGAACTTTGTCTGTATGGATTTACCCGGTATGGATTTACACGAATTTATCAGATTGGCGCTTGCTGAAGATATCGGCGATGGCGATCATACATCATTGTCGACGATTCCTGCCGATGCCACCAAGCGGGCACGGTTGCTGGTGAAAGAAGCTGGCGTGCTGGCGGGTGTCGACGTAGCCCTGGCTGTCTTCGGGCAAGTCGACCCGCAACTACAGGTTGACGTATTGCTACAGGATGGCGCTGCGATCAAGCCCGGCGACATCGTACTGACGGTATCGGGTAACGCCCGGAATATTTTGACTGCCGAACGGCTGGTGTTGAACTGTATGCAACGGATGAGCGGAATTGCTACCCATACCCGTCAGCTGGTTGACCTGCTTGAAGGAACACGTGCCCAACTGCTTGATACACGAAAGACAACCCCCAACTTCCGCATCTGCGAGAAACTAGCGACGAAGATTGGCGGGGCTGTTAATCACCGGTTTGGTCTGTTCGACATGATCCTTATCAAAGATAATCATGTCGATTACGCGGGTGGTATCGAAGCCGCTATCACGAAAGCCGTTGCTTACCTGAACGAAACTGGGCGGAAGCTGCGCATCGAAATCGAAACGCGTAACCGCGCCGAAGTCGAAGAAGTACTACGCGTCGGAAACGTCGACATCATTCTGCTCGACAACTTTGCCCCCGATGGTATCCGTGATATGGTCCGGCTTATCAACGGCCGGTACATTACCGAAGCGTCGGGAGGTATCGATGAGACTAACCTGCGGGCCTACGCTGAAACGGGTGTCGACTTCATCTCATCAGGTGCCCTGACCCACCAGGTCAAAAGCCTCGACCTGAGCCTGAAAGCGTATTAATTGTGTAGAGACGCGACCCTTCGCTTCTCACCGCCGGCAGGCTACCGCCGGCGGAGGGTGTTGCTGACGCGTGCTGAGACGCGATGGTTCGCGTCTCTACATAGCTTAATTCGCTACGTCTTTGACGGTCGAACGGTTGTCGGGTCGTCGCTTTTCGTAGTCAATGCGGAACGCGCTCAGGTCGGGCGCGTTTTTGCGTTTCCGTGCTAACTCGTACTGGTAAATTGTCTGCCCTAACTGGTAGAGAAAAGGCGTGCCAATGCTGGCATAGTCGTACTTGTCGTCGTTCAGAATCCCGTCTCTGTTCACATAAATCGTGGCCGACAGCATGTATTCGATTTTGTGCTCAAAGTCTGCGACGTAGGATGCATCGGTCAGAAAGCCATACGCCCAGCCTACCTTGTTGAAAACCCGCACGCCAGCAGGTAGCTTACGGTGCAGACTGTCCATGAAAAAATACTTGACATAGCTATCGTAATACTGCGCGGAATCGTACTTAGGGTAGTTCGTCTCGCCCGGAAACTGTGATAAGTATTGCTTCATGAAGCGGTAATCGTTGGGAGTTAGCCCAAACCGTTGTCTGGGGGCTACCGACTGCGGAAACAGGACCGATCGCAGGATCTGTTGCAGCGATTCGAGCGGGAGTTTGTTACGACCCGTAAAGTCGAACGGTTGGCGAATCAGGCTGTCGTTCACGTAATAACCGATGCCCAGCGTATCGATCCGTTGGGTGTCGAATGGGTCGGGGTTGTAAGCGGCTGGCTGCGCGTATATCGTTGTCCCGTCGGGCCGGATGAAGCGAACCGGATTGGTGTGTCGGTTTTGCTCCGGTGTCAGGCGGACGAAGCGATGTGTGATTCGGGTGTCAACGTATCCTTTCGTGTGTAGCGACCGATTAATCATCTGCTGTCCAACAAACTCGTACATACGGCTGTACGGATCATTTTCACTGACGAGCATCGCTTTCCGAATCAGGTGTGCGATAGACGGGTGACCACTTTGCGCAGTTGGATCTGTCCATGCCCTGGTTTGGCCGCTGTAAGCACTGTCGAATTGTATAGCCGTTTCGCAGGTCAGCAGCGGATTTTTCAATGCGTTCAGCTTTTCCAGAGACAGTAGTGCCAGCGGCAGCTTTACCGTTGAGGCCGGGTTGAAATAAATCGTACTGTCAACATGGAAATAATAGTTCGTGAACGTAGGTTCGTTGTTCCGGTTACGGTCGATCTGTGTATAAATGATCTGGAGTCGGTAACGATCAGGATGCTGAATTACGTCCTGGACGACCGGATGCTGATTCGTTGTCAGCAGCTTTGCCAAGAAAGCGTCGGTGCGCGGCTGTGCACGTAGTAAGATCGGCAGAAAAAGCAGGTAAAGGCTAATGACGGTTCGCATCGACTGGGTCTACGTCAGGAAAATCAAGAACGATAGTACTAAAAAAAGCGGTCGACTAGCATAGTCGACCGCTTTTCAGGTATTAACAGTAGTATTCGTTAGAATTTGTAAGCGATGCTGCCAACGACGTTGCGGAGTTTTTGCGGGTTCATCGTCGTGTACCCCGTCCAGTAATGCTGATTGGTCAGGTTGTCGACTTTGGCTGAGATTCGGAACTTGCGCTGATCATAGAATGCCGATGCGTTCAGGATCGTGTAGGCCGGCAGGGCAAATTCGCCGAGACTGACACTATTCAGAATCTTGTTATCGCTGGCGTAGTTACCACCAAATCCGAAGCCCAGACCACGCAGCGCCGTATTTTGAATACGGTAGCTTAGCCACAGGTTAGCCAGTACCGGCGATGAAGCCGTTGCGGGCCGACGACCGTTTACGTCTTCGGGCGCGTTGGTTAATTTCGAATCGTTATAGGCGAAACCAGCCACGACGTTGAAACCGGCAAAAGGATTGGCAATCACGTCGACTTCGATCCCCCGGCTCAGTTGCGTACCGTCCTGCGTCTGCGCAAATCGGGCCGCTGCAAGCGGATTTGGGTCGGTCCGAAGCAGGTTTTTTACCTGAATGTCGTAGTAGCTGATCGTGGCGCTCAGACGGCCACTGTAGGCGTTCAGTTTCAGGCCGGCTTCGAACTGATTGGCCTGTTCGAGTTTGGCAAAACGCTGGGCCAGACTGTCGGGTGCCGTCACGTCGTAGGCATTGTAGATGCCCTGATTGTTAAAGCTATTCTGGTAGTTGGCGAAGAGCGATACCTTGTCCTGTACGACCTGATAAACCAGCCCGAACTTTGGCGATAGGGCCGTTTGCTGATAGGGGGCTACCGCTGCACCAGCCAGTCCTCCTTTGTTGTCGAAATGATCGACGCGGAGAGCGGCCAGTACGCTCAGCCGATCCGTCAGGTTCAGGACGTCCGACAGGAAGGCGCTGTATGTATTACGAATACCCGTGATAGGGTAGGTGAAATCTGGTGCTTTGCCACTGTTGTACAGGGCGGCCAGGTTTACCCCGTTGAACTGATTGTAGTCGGTGTTCGGCGTAAGCGGAACGGCGTCGTACACACTGCCGAAAAACTGCTGATTCGCATTGATGTGCAGGTAATCGAGCCCCAGAACGACGCGGTTACGAAGTTTACCGACGCGGAAATCACCGTTGATCAGTTGCTGAATCTCGAGTACGTCGTTGGCGCTGTTTCGCGTCGACTGATCAGCCCGAACCAGGTTGTTTGTACCGGGCGTTGCTCCGGCTACGGGCGACAGATAGAAATAGGGACCAAAGCCATTCGAGAAACTGTGGCTTGTGCTAACATTAGTCGATGAGGTGAACGACGGCGAAATGCGGTAATTGATCTGTCCAAAGATATTCGTGCTGCGCGTCTGCTGACTAAGACCCGGACCCATGTAGGAATTGCGGTAGTCGACGTTGAGTTGATCGGCCCGGTTAGCCCCGAGTGATGCTGCGGGAAAATAAAAGAAGATGAGTTGCTTACCGACGCTTGTACCCCGGAAAATCTCCGCGTCGAGTTGAATCGACAGCCGGTCATTGGGCCGGTAGAGCAGGCTGGGTGCAATGGCGAGCCGGCGGCTGAACCCCTGCGTCTGGAACGTGCCTTCATGTGTAAACGCCGAGTTTAAGCGGAACAGCAGATTACGGCTTGCATTGAGTGGCGTGTTGACATCGATGCTGGCCCGTTGAAAATCGTAGCTACCCGCCGACAGAGCCACTTCGCCACCGAAGGTTTCGTACGGCTTCTTCGTCACCCGGTTGATTAAACCGCCGTATGAAGTCAGGGCGCTGCCAAACAAGGTGGCCGATGGGCCTTTGATCGATTCAAGTTTTTCGAGGTTAATGGCGTCGATATCGCTGGTTACGTTACCGGCCAGGCCATTCCGCAGCTGACTCTGAACAATGAAACCGCGTGTTCCATAGAAGCTACCACCGTCGCCCGCCCGGCCTGTTGCTTCCCACATCCGCTGAACGCCTGGTGCATTGCGCATGGCATCATCGACAGAAAAAACGAGTTGCTCCGTTAGCAGTTCTTTACCGATGGTGTTATAGACCTGCGGGTTCTCCAGATTCTTCAGCGGCATTTTTGACACGTAATCGCTGCTTGTGCGCGAAAAGCGGTTCGTCCGGCTGGCGTTCACTGTTACTTCGGTCAGTTGAGCGGCATTCTCTGCCAGCGTAAACTCGACAGTGACCGTTTCGCCCGCCGTTATACTTACTGACTTCTCGGTAGGTTTCAGCCCAACTGCCGATACCTGAATGGTATAGGTTCCCGGCTTTACCCGGTTGATAAGGAATGCACCGGCGGCATCCGTGATGGCGCCCTGCCCGTGCCCCCGCAGGGCAACAGTAACGGCTTCAACGGGCTTATTGTCTGATGAAATGACGGTGCCGCGAATAACGGCTGACTGTTGGGCTGCCAGCGGAAGCGACAGCAACAGACTGAAAATGACTAGCCATGAGGCTCGACAACTGATCATTGTGTGTAGTCGTTGTACTTAATTATTATTTAGACTTTTTCTAAGAGTTTGCAAAAGAACAACGCAGCGTCGAGTTTCTATAGTTGGTTAATAGAATTATTGGTAAAAGCCTATAAGATGTTGTTATCGTTTTAAACGAATGGCGTATTACTCATACTGAACTGGTTACGTCCAGAAATGGCAGGAATCGGGTCAACTACTAATCAATCCGCGGTGACTACAGGTTTATGATAGAAACCTGTAGAAATTATGCTGACCGATTACACAGAAGAAGCTGTTTGCAAGGTCGACGATCTGAAAGACGGCGAGTTGAAAGACGTTCGGGTGGGCGATACGGATGTTCTCCTGGCCCGCGTTGATGGCCAATATTACGCGCTCTACCCTAAATGCACGCATTATCAGGCTCCGCTCTCAAAAGGTATGCTGCACGGTAACCGGCTGGTTTGCCCCTGGCACAATGCCTGTTTCGACGTACGTAATGGGCACCGGCTGGAAGCCCCCGCGCTGAACGGCTTGCCAACGCATGAAGTGCGTATCGAAGGCGATCAGGTTATGGTGCGGCTCACAACTGACAAAGAGAGCATGGAGAATCCAATGGCAGCACCTGACGCGGCCAACACGAATACCTGCGTTATCGTCGGTGCGGGAGGAGCCGGAGCGTTCGCGGCTGAAGCGATGCGCGAGGGTGGTTTTACGGGTAACATCCTGATGCTGACAAGTAGTGACCACGCACCATATGACCGACCTAACTGCTCGAAAGATTACCTACAGGACAAAGCCCCCGACGAATGGATGCCGCTTCGTTCGCCCGACTTCTACGCCAACTACGGTATCGAAATACGGACGCGGCAGCGGGTAACAAGCCTTGATCCGAAAACGAAAGAAATCGAGGTCAGCGCAGAAGATGGGAAGCCGACCGAGCGGATTACCTATGACAAAGCACTAATCTGTTCGGGGGGAAAACCGAACAGATTGCTTGTGCCTGGCATTGACCTGAACGGGGTTCAGGTGCTGCGTAGCCTGACTGATAGTCAGCAACTACGCGAACTGGGAAAAGAAGGTAAACACATCGTTATTATTGGTAGCTCATTTATCGGACTGGAGGCTGCGATGAGCCTGCACAAACTGGGTAGTACCGTCGACGTTGTCGGGATGGAAGCAGTACCGTTCGAAAAAATCCTGGGCGAACGCGTCGGTAAAGTCATGCAAGGCTGGCACGAGAAAGAAGGTATCACGTTTCACCTCGGCCGGAAAGTAAACGCATTGGAAGGTAACGACACTGTCGAGGCTGTCGTACTCGACAATGGCGAACGATTGTCAGCCGATGCCGTTCTGCTGGGTCTAGGCGTTAAACCCAATACCGACTTTGTGAAAGGCATCGACCGGGAGAAAGACGGTAGCCTGCGTGCTGACGAAACACTACAGGTAGCCGACGGTCTGTTTGTCGCTGGCGATATTGCTACTTATCCGACAGCTGACAGCACGCAGCGTATCGAACACTGGAAAGTAGCCGGGCAGCAAGGCTACACCGCCGGTATGAACATGGCTGGCAACGAGGTCGTCTACAATGAAGTGCCGTTTTTCTGGTCGAATCAGCAGGGAAAGCGTATCAATTACATCGGTCATGCCGAAAAAATCGACGACGTTATCTTCGACGGTAACCCGGAGCAGGACGATAACTTCCTGGCTTTTTATGTGCAGGATGGGAAAATAAAGGCTGTAGCTGGTTTAAAACGCGACAAAGAGGTCATCGCCATTCGCGAACTGATGCAGGCAGATAAACTACCAGCTATTGACGCTATCCGGCAGGGAATAGACTGGGAGGCTGAGTTGGGGAAGTAAACAGACGAAAGAATATAGATAAAAGAAGAAAGCGAAAAGACGTAAGAGGCTGGCGCAACCTAGTCTTTCTTCTTTTCGCTTTCTTCTTTTATCTATTTGCTCTGCTTCGCCAGCTCTTCCTCGCGTAACGACCGGCGCAGGATTTTGCCTACGTTGGTTTTAGGAAGTTCCGTGCGAAATTCGATCTGCTTGGGGACTTTGTATGCCGTCAGGTTTTCGCGGCAGTAGGCTTTGATCGCGTCTTCGGTCAGGCTCTGATCCTTCTTGACGATGAATACCTTGACAACTTCGTTGGAATGCTGATTCGGGACGCCGATGCAGGCGACTTCACCTACACCGGGACACATCGCAACAACGTCTTCGATTTCGTTAGGGTACACATTGAAGCCCGATACCAGAATCATATCCTTCTTCCGATCGACGATGCGGAAAAAGCCGTCGGTGTCCATCGTCGCAACATCACCGGTTTTGAACCAGCCATCGATCATGGCTTTCTCGGTTTCATCTGGACGCTTATAA
>JAKONH010000464.1 GCA_022702045.1 Spirosomataceae bacterium | reverse complement strand
TTGAGCAATGTGCTTTTACCCGCGCCGGGCCCGCCGGAAAGAATGAAATTAGCCATAGACCAGCGCAAAGATACCCAGCAGCGCGATCACCATCAGCAGACAGGTACGGTGATTAATGGCCACTGCCCGGTCGATGGCATCGGATTTAATAGGTCGATCGTGCTCGCCGATAAACGGTTTGTCGACCAATATGCCGTGGTAGACGTTCGGCCCACCGAAGCGGCAGTTGAGCATACCCGCCAGGGCCGCTTCGGGATAGCCCGCGTTGGGGCTTTTGTGCCGGTGTCCGTACCGTAACGCGAATCGCAGCACCCGGACGCTGCCCCCCGACAGGCTCATCAGCAGGGCCGTTAGCCGGGCGGGAATGAGGTTGGCAAGGTCATCGAGCCGGGCCGCGAACTTACCGAACTGTTCGTACCGGTCGTTGTGGTAGCCAATCATCGAATCCAGCGTGTTGATGAGCTTGTACGTCATCAGTCCCGGTACGCCCGCTAGTCCGTAGAAAAAAAGTGGCGCAATAACGCCGTCGCTGAGGTTTTCCGACATGGTTTCCAGAGTCGCAATCCGAATCTGCTGGGCATTCAACTGCGACGTGTCGCGCCCGACAATGCGGGCTATCTGCCGTCGCCCCGCTTCTAGCCCCTCCTGATCCAGTACCCGAAACACAGCCTTTCCTTCGGTAATCAGGTTGTTATTGGCCAGTCCGTACCAGACAAACAGGCTATTGATGAGCACATAAACGGCTGGGTGAATGCGCAGGGCGAGGGCGTCCAGGCCATAGAAAAACAACCAGACGCCGATACACAGGACCAGTGTCAACATGGCTCCCTTCCAGAAACGACCCGTGTACTGGTTGAGTCGACGTTCCCCGGCGGCAATCAGATTGCCAAATACCCGAACGGGATGGGGCCAGTTGTCGGGGTCGCCGATGAGCAAATCAAGAACGTAGCCCAGTAATAAGGGTAGTCCCGTTAGCATCAGTGCATCCATTCGGTAAGGGCGTCAATGAGCAGCGCGTTTTTGTCTGGCGCGAGTGTACAAAGTCGAAAGTGGCCTGGTTGTAGTCCTCGAAAATTGCTGGCGTCACGGATGAGCAAACCGTGTTTGTCGAGCAAATACGCTTTCAACGATGCCGCCGTCCCGACGCGGGTTTCGGCCAGAAAAAAGTGAGTCGTACTATCGTATACCGGAATAGTCGCAATGCCTGATAAGGCAGCTACGAACTGACGTTTATCGGCCAGTAATTGGCTTAGAGGTAGTTGGCTATGATCGTAATGATCGAAGATGAACTGTCCGGCAGCCAGCGCCATGGTATTCACTGTCCATGGTTGTTTACAAGCTATCAGCCGGGTAACCAGTGACGGCGCACCGATGACGTAGCCCAGCCGTAGCCCTGGAATCGCGTAGGCTTTCGTCAGTGACCGCATCACGAGCAAATTGTTATGCTGATCGAGCAGCGGCAGCGCTGTGTTCAGTTGGTTGGTAAACTCAATAAACGCTTCATCGACCACGAACAGCGTCTGTGGGTTGCGGGCTATCCAATTGGCCAACTCGTGAAAAGCCGCCCCCGTCGGGTTGTTCGGATTGCAGATGAAGACCAATTGTGTCGACAGCAGTGGCAGTTCAGACAGGGTAGCCCAGTCGAGAAAGTCGAGTTGATGACCGTGCATCCGGCAGGCGTCTTCATACTCCGCAAAAGCGGGCGTAACGATCGTGGTGCAACTACCGGCAAACGCCTGTGCGATCAGATAAATCGTTTCGGTTGTACCGCTGTTGACCAGCATTCGGTCAGCGGAAATTCGGTGATGGCCGGCGATCTGTTCGGCCAGTTGACCCGCCAGAGCGTCTGGGTAGCGGTTGATCCGGTCCCACTGGCTGAACAGGTAGTCTTTTAGTCCGGCGGGTTCACCGCCATACCAGACATTAGTACTGAAATCGGCGTGAATCGTGGTCGTGTAGCGATAGCGATCATCGCCATGTCCGTGAAGCATAGGTGAGCAATCGAACGATGGGCACTGGTTCGGTTTATAAGGGGTGATGGGGAGTGAAATTTGCCCGTTAATGAAGGCGGTGTTTATCGACAGTCGCCGGTACAAACGTACGCACGAATGATGAAGGCATTAGTTTACCTGAATCAAGGGTTAACGTTTAATCGAAACTCAGTGCCGACTCCCTGCTCCGACTGTACACTGATCTGACAATTAATCGACCGGGCCAGATCGCGGATAAGGTGTAGGCCCAGGCCAGTTTTGCCGCTAATGGCCGCATCGCTGGTGTAAAGCGTTTGCAATTGACTTTCCGACAAACCAGGGCCGTTGTCGCGAATGGTTAACACAACGTATCCCTTTTCTAACTGGGCCTGCCACTGAATCCGGGCGTCGGGCTGGTTTTGCAGTGCTTTGATGGCGTTGCTGGTTAGATTCTGCATGATCGTATGCAGATAATCTTCGTCGGTAGCAACCTGCAAACCGGCGGGCGTCTCGAAACTGAGCTGCACCTGCGTTACGCCCGCAAAGAACCGTTGCAGGTAGTCGAACAGCGTTTGGACCGGTACAATTCTGACGGTGGGTTTGAACTGCTGCATCTGGCTTTTGCTCCACAACAGCATCGACTCCATGGTGTCGAGCAGCCCCTCGGCGGCTTCGGTGATTTTTTGCTCATGACGGGTAGCCAGCTCGGGGGTGAGCAGGTCGGGGCTGGTTCGTTGCAGGTGCAGAAAGTTGATGAGGTTGGCGATGGGGCTCCGTAGATCGTGGCTCAGGATGGCAAAAAAACGCGCCTTTACCTGGTTGGCTTCGTCGAGTTCCTGATTCAGATGCAGCAAGGTGATGTTGGTTCGTTTTCGGGTCCGGCTCTGCCAGTACAGCAAACCCCCAATAACCAGCAGTAAACCCACGCAGACCAGCAGGGCCAGTTGCTGTCGCTTCTGCCCGTCGATGGTCAACTGATTGATTTGAAGTTGTTTATCCCGTAATTCGATTTCCCGCTTTCCTTCCAGTCCGGCAATCGTGTTTTTGGCCTCCTGCGAATACAGCGAATCCTGCACGGTCTGATACGCCCGAAAGTTTTCGTAAGCGCCTTTGTAGTTGCCCGTCATCGCCTGTAATTCAGCCAGATTACCCCGAAAATGGGCCTGGTCACCGATTTCACCTTTGTCGGCGCTGAGTCGGATGGCGTCGGTCAGGTATTGTTCGGCCAGTCGCAGGCGGGCGCCCCGGCTGGTTGGCTGAACCGGGCTTTTTCCCAGCGTATCACTACGGACCAAATCCAGATAAGCAACACCGAGGTTTGCCAGATTGTTAACGGCATCCAGATGACGCGGATTCATGTCGTCCCACACGTGTTTGGCTTTTAGGGCGTACTCGATTTTCCGAGCATAATCGCCTTGCATCGCTACCGACAGATTGCCGTAGGTTTTCGCCAATCCGTCTTTATTATCGACCTGTTGATGCATAGCCAGTGCCCGAAACCCGTATTGGCGAGCCTGGGGCCAGTTTTCCATCTGGGTGTACAAGGCGGCCATGCTGGTCAGGGAAGCGGCCAGTTCCCGCCGGGCATTGATGTCGGGGTTACGCTGACGTTGTCGGAGGGCCAGCGCCTGTTGCCCGAACTGGAGGGCTTCGGGGAAGTTTTTCTGGATGCGATAGACTTCCGAGATATTATCCAGACAAATACTAATCAGGTAATGGTCGTCCGTGGCTTCGGCATAGGCAAGGCCCTCGAAATAGTAGCGCGTAGCCGCCGGGTAATTCGATCGGATATTTTGTTCGGCTACGCCCAGGTTGTTGGTCGTGCTCGACAGATTCCATTTGTCATCGAGCCGTTTATAAATTTCGATGGCTTTCAGGAGATAATACCGGCAGGAGTCGTAGTTGCCTTTATCGCTGTAGGCCCGACCAACGTACGAATTGAACACGCCAATACCTCTGGGCCAGTTCATGCGGGTGGTATGCCGCAACCCCAACCGACTGTACTGCAAGGCCTGATCGACGTTAATAAAAAAGGATTCATCGGCAATTACCCGATACAACCGGCCTTTCACCGTATCGTTGGCCGCCCTGGGTAGTTCGGCTACCAGGGAGTCGATGAACGCACGGCCCTGCTTTTGGGCGTGAGCCGGTAGCGAAAACAAGAGGAAAATGAATAAAGCACGGTTCATTTTTTTCGACAGGATTTACAGCCGGGTCGCCGGGCGGATGTAACTGGATAAAAAAATCATGTTAATCATGTAAATCCTGTCGAAATACAGCCCGGTAGTTCCGGCCAATTGGTAACGTAAAATTATGAACGTGAACCTGTTGGGTATCGATCCGGTCGATGTAGTGCCGCTGTACGGCGTAGCTGCGATGAATCCGTAGAAACGACTGAAACGGCTGACTCTGCAACAGATTCCCGATGGACGACAGCACCGTGTAGGGCTGGGTCGTCGTCACAATCCGCGTATAATCCTTCAGCCCTTCCAGATAGATAACCTCGTGCAGATTGAGTTTGATCTGCCGATGGCCATCCTTGATAAAAATCGTGTCGGCTCCCAGACTCAGATCGAATAGCTGGGCCTTCCGCTTCAGCTCAAAAAATTGCTTAATCCGGCTCATGGTATGACTGAACCGGTCGGCCCGGATGGGTTTCAGCAGATAATCGAACGCATCGACCGCAAAACTATCGGCGGCATAATCGGCATAAGCCGTAATGAACACACAAACCGGCACCTGCATCAGTTTCGCCCGTAGTTCCAGCCCGCTTAGCCCCGGCATATCCACGTCGAGCAGTAGCACATCGACGGGCCGATCCCGCAAACAGGCCAACGCTTCGGTGGCCGATTCGAACACGCCCACGACGTCGAGGGTCGGATACTGTCGGGCATGGGCCAGCGCCGTCAACCGATCAATCTCGTTGTCATCGACAATTATGCAGGAAAAGGTGTGGTGAAGCATGGTTAGTCCGTCGGTTAGCCCAAATGTAAAGGCTTTTGCCGCAACAAATCAACCGCTTACTCAAAGCGGCAGGCCGTTGGTCGAATCAAACTGTCGTTGGTCGATTTGGCATTGTGTAAGCCCACCTGCTTACGCACTTTCGACTCACCAACGCTGATACTGCACCATGAAAAAGCTTCTGTTACTGCTTCTGCTGGCAGGTTGTTCGCCCGGCGTGGATTTGCCCGGCGAACCGCAACCCAATCCCGGCCCCGGCCCACCCAGTGTGGTGGGGGTGTCGGGAATTGATGCCTGGGATAAACTGGCCTCGTCCGAAAAAGAACGTATTAAACGCTGGAACACGCTGTTTCTGCACCAGTCGGTCGGGCAGGATCTGGAAGAAGGTGCTAAGGCCAACGGGGTGGCATTCGAGTATTTTGGCCCGAAAGACGTGGTAGACAAAGGCGCCGAGGGCAAGGGGCTACGGGGTGGCATTTTTGTCGATGTGGGTGGCATTTCGAATGGCAATCCCTCCGAAAAAATGCGGGTCTTCAAGGAGGCCGCGCTACGGAGCAAAGCCACCCTGAAAATCGCCATCTTCAAATTTGGCTACGCCGATATTCTGGACGCCAACCGCGATCCGGTCAAGACGGCTTACAAAGCCTTTGTCGATGAGCTACGTCAGCAGATTCCGGGCCTGCGGTTCGTCCACGTAACGCCCCCGCTCGTCTACGCCACCACTGCCGACGAAGGCAATGCGGCCAAAGCCAACGTGGGCCAGTGGATGCGCGATACGTTCAAAAATACCGACGTTATCTTCGATCTGCAAGCCATCGAAACCAACGACGGCGCCTGTCAGCAGGCCAACGTACCGCGCATTTGCCCCGACAACCGGGCCAGTGCCACCGACCCGTCGGACGTGAATGGCGTAGACAGTGACGGGCAGGGGCATCTGGGAAAAAAGGCGGGCCAGCGAATCAGCAAAGCCCTTTTATACGCCATTTATCAGGCGGGGAAATAATAAATGATAGTCAATTTTCGAACGATGGAGCGTCGCGATTTTCTGTTAACATCCGCCCTGACGGGCCTACTATCGACCATGAACCCAACCCAGGCCGGAGCCACCATGCCCGATCCGCTGAAGCCATTTTACCTGCCCCCGTTGCCGCCGTTGGAACCCGGTCCGCGCGGACTGAACATCCGAACCCGCGTTCGGCAAAGCCAGACAAACGGGCAATTTTCCTGCGTCGAGTTTGCCGTAGCCGCCAAAAAGATGGGCCCGGCCCCGCACCTCCACAAGGAACTCGATGAGCTGATGTATGTCGTGGAAGGCACCATTACGGTGCTGGTCGGCGATACCGAATACCAGGTGCAGGCAGGCGGCTGGCACCTACGCCCACGGGGCATTGTCCATACGTTCTGGAATGCTACCGACAAACCCGCCATTGGCATCGACTGCTACTTTCAGCAACCCTTCGAGGACTACCTGGAAGCGTCCAGCCACACCATTCCTGAGTATGCCCGAACGCACGGCCTGTCGATGGACGCGCCCGAAATTCAGGCAAAATATAAGGCCCTGTACCAGCAGTTCGGCATGGTTGGATTTCCCGAAAAACGACAACCAATTATCGAAAAACATGGCTTGATTGCGTAAAAAACTATTTTTCGCGATGTCAAGAGGTACCCGTCTTCTAGTAGTTATCGTTGCCCTGATTGCCCTGAGCTGGGCGGTGTACGAATGTAAATACTATTACAGCTACTACGCCGATCTGAAAGACCGCCCGTGGGCCTACAGCCGCGACGAAAATACCCCCTTGCTGGTGGGTACGTGGCAGGGTGAATTTCGAGACCCCGACAACATAGCCAAAACGATTCGGCTCACGATTGAGCCACCCGTCTCGGAGGAAGAACGCTCCCGAAATGCGGCCCGCCGAACCCGCAAACGGAGTAGCTTTTCCCGAACTGACAAAACAGGATTTGGGGGTACGGCGACCGTAGCAAGCGTACGTGGAAAAGAAGCGTACGAACTCAGCGGCCACGTTCGGACTGAAGACGGGCATCAGCTCGGCCCGATTCGCTTCTCGACCGACGATGGCAGAGGACCCATACGGAACAGTTTCCGATTACAAGCTGCCAGCGAAGGAGGTACGTGGCAGGGCGACGCGTTAACGCTCACGCTTGGATTTGCCTATACCACCAAAACGGGTTCGAGTTACTGGAGTAGTGCCGATCCACGCTTCAACAAAAAAGTAACGGTTCATCTTTCACGTATCAAACCATGAAACAACTAGTAGCTTTTGGCCTGTTACTGGCCGTATTGCTGGGTAATTCGGGAGCAGGTTGTGGCAGCAAAAACACCGACGATCCGCAGCCCGATTCGTTTACGAGCCTGATTGGTCGGTGGGAATTAACCGAGGCAGAGGTGTTCGCCCAGGATGCCGGGCAGCCGCAACGAATACTGGGAAAATCGGGACCGGGGCTGGCTTATAGTTTCTATACCGACGGCTCTTACGACGGCTGTATTCTGCCCGGCTCCGAGTGGGACAACACCAGCCAGTCGGGGCAGTCGGGGAGCTGGAACTGCACATCCAACAAACCCGGTCGATGGGCGTTGAAAGTGACCAAACTCGATGGCAAAACCATCGACGACGGTACGCTGACACTGACCGCTCCGACACTGCCAAGCCCGTTTGTGCTGGAAAAACTGTTCGTCGGCACCGCTTCCGGTGGCTCCGCCAACGTAACGGTTCTGGTGGGCGATACGCCGGTCGAAACCGACGCCAGCGGGCGAAAATCCTGGGCTACGTATCATTTCATCAAAAAATAGTCATGAAACCCCTGTTCGTCCGTCACCTGCTGTCAGTATTCGTTTTGTTTATCGAGCTGTCCTGTTCCCGTCAGGAACCGGCCCCCGCCGATCCCATCGCCAATACGCAGTGGTACGGCACGTTTTCGTATACCGGCGAAACCCTGTTGCGGGTGTTCACCATCCAGTTCAGCGCA
>JAKONH010000387.1 GCA_022702045.1 Spirosomataceae bacterium | reverse complement strand
CTGGCAATCGTTTCAGGAGCGAATCGGTGAACGTTTTGGTATCCGGCTTCGATTAACTGCTGTCGGTATACGTCATCGCTAATCAACTGACTGATACCCTGTCGGATAGCCTTCGTGTCGGTTGGGTCGACCAGGTGAGCGGCTCCGTCGGCTACTTCGCGCAAGGGCAAAATCGCCGACGTCAGTACTACCCGGCCAACCCTATTCGCTTCTGCAATAGGCATACCAAAACCTTCATATAATGATGCAAATGTTACCATATCTGCTCTTGTGTATAGATCTACAACATCGATTAAGTCGAGATTCTGATACGACTTGTAGTCGATGTCGTTTTGTCTCAGCTTGTCGCGCATATCGGGCGTGAGTGGTCCCAGTAGCAGCAGCGTGCAGGGTATATGCCGTAGTGCGTCGAGCAGACGGTCTACATTCTTGTGTGGTGCCGTACCAATTTGTAAGAGCACCGGCTTTTCGGTCGAAAAGAGCTTGGGTTGTGGTCTGAATACCGGATTGACAGCGTTCGGCACGACCACGATTTTATCAGCTATCCGGCCGATATAGCGACGTAAATCCTGGCGGGTTTTCTCTGAAATCGTTGTTACGACACCGGCCCGGCGGATGGGCAGGTAGTACCAGAACAGCCAGAAAAAAGCGTATCGCAGGGGGCTGGTTCGAAAACGTTCGAGCGGAATGCAGTCGTGAACGGTCAGTACGGTGCGCGATGGGGGCAGCGCCAGTACGGCGTAGTGTATGTCGCCGGTCACGTGAATCAACCCGTCGAATCGCTGCCGCCGGATGAAGCGAAGATTATGCCAGATCGCGCGCAGGCTCCGGCTGATGTGCGGCAAATAAACGGCATCGGAAACTGTGCCCGTTTGCTCGTCAATCGCCTGGCGAATCGTGGCGAATAACGTTTCGATACTGTGACCGGTGCCGGGGCTGCGAAATAAATAGGTAATACGCATGCCAGTTACAGCCGAACGGAAAAGCGATCCAGTACCCAGTAAAGTACTACCAGGAATAACGTATTGTTTAGCAGACTACCCCAGGTAGAGAGCAGGTCGGTTTCCATCGTCAGGCATCCGACGAACAGCATGGGCAACCACAGTATGAGCGTTGGGCGGGTTGTCGCGAATTGAAACACCAGCTGAAACGCATAGCCGAGCAGCAAGCCGTAGCCGAGGGCAAACAGTATACCCCCGTAGCCGAAATTAACGTAGCCTTCACCCAGTGGTGACAAATTAATGCTTGTGTTTTCCGACTGCCGCAGCGACGTAAAGCGCCGAATGTTTTCATAACCACCCGTCTGTGGTTTGTTTGCCCAAAGAAAACGGGGTACGAAAGGATGCATCAGCGAGAGCAGCACTTCGCCGTTGGCGTACGGTTCGTGAAGCGGTACTTTCGCCATCGCACTGCCAATCATCAGTCCTTGATTGAACCGCATGAACGAGCTGTAAAAGTGAATTGGGGTCAGTAATTTTGATGGATCACTCAACCGATCGGCGATCAGTTCGCCCATCAATCCAGCATTACCGCTGCGTTCCTGTCGTGAGTAACCCCAGGTGTTGTGGCGATACTCAGCTTTCAATGACTGAATTAGCAGCAGCAAGGCAAAAGCGAATGTGACAAATACCGCCTTGACTTTTCCCGATAATGGGATTGTCCTACCTGCCATCAGAAACAGCGTGAGTAACATGAGCCAGAAGAATAATTCGCCAAACATGCCTTCTCGAACGGTATAGGCACCCAGCACAAGTGCGACTAATCCAATGACAGGCCAACGTAATGGGCTCCGTGCGTACCAATTGTACAGTACGCTGATATACAGACAGTAGGAAGGGATATAGCTGACAAAGGTTGGGGCTCCCGGCACAACTGTGCGGACCCCAAAGCCCGCCAGCCCGATCAGGAGAAGTACAATACCTGCTCGTTGGTTATCGCCCAATGCATCAATGGCTGACTGAATGGCTTTCTGGTGATCTATGTTTGCTGCCGAGGTGCTGCTCCAGGCCATTAAGCCTAAGTAGAAAAGGCTAAATGCAGGTACGGCATAGCTGAAATACGTATTTGACTCGATGGGCATTGACGACGGCAGCAGCCAATAGGTCGTTGCGGGTACCAGTAAGATTTCTAGTCCTGCAACAAAAGCGATACAGGACAACAGAGCGATCCGGTGACTGATTTGATCGATTAAAGTGAAGAATAAGTAAAGGGGCAGGGCAAAGGCAACGGACTCCAGAAGGGTTCCTTCCCAGACCACGTAGGCTATCCAGAAAAGAATCAGCGTTGTCAATAGACGCTTCATGGCGCAAGGTGGCTCAGGGATGCTGAATTCATTCGTGCCGTTTCTGTTCGTCGAAACAGCCAATAAGCGATAGCAAATTGAGCGGTATAGCCGATTGTCGTAGCCCATGCCGCGCCGATGATACCCAGCCGGGGAATCAGTAGCACATTGAGTGCCAGATTCACGACCACGCCAAACAGCGTATGCCACAGGATATAACGGGTCTGCCCGAAGGCGTACCACTTCAGTTCGAACAAGTGAATGCTGGTCAGAAACAGGTAGCCGGTGGCGACGATGGGTGCTACGATCATTGCCTGCTCGTATTGTGCTGACAGCAGTAACGTGCCAATCAGGTTGCGGCCCAGAAAAAATGCAAGACACGCCAGCCCAGCGCCCAGCATGTAGTGTCGCAAGTAGCGGAACACCAACGCATTGACCATTGAAGCCGGCTGATTGTCCCGGCGAAGGGTCAGCATATGGGGCAACAGGAAGGCTAGTATCGGTGTGCTTAGCAACAGGAGTTTGGCGCCAAGACTATAACCCATCGTGTATTGACCGACGTCGGCATCGGTCAGGTACAGCCGAATCAGATAGCGGTCGGCGTAGTTGAGCACCCACGCACACAGAGCCATACTAAACAGGGGCGTCACATAGCGACGGTATGTCTGAACAAGTTGCGGTCGGTTGGGCAGGAGCGAAGGCGTATGGCGGATTAGCCTATACAGGGGCGCCACCGACACTAGGGCAAAGGAGCCGTTGACCAGCGCCATCGACTGCCAAAGTCCGGTGGCTGTGTACTGACGCAGTCCGATAATTAAGAACCCAAACGACACCAGCATACCGGCTGCGTAGCCCATCTGTAACTGGGTAAACGACTGATGCTGCCCCTGCGTGTTTCGGTAGTCGGCGCCGAACTGGTAAAGGCCCTGCCCAACGGCCGCCAGCCACACGAGGCCGAACAGTGCATTCTGGAAATAGAGACCAGCCAGCAACGCGGCCACCGGCATCAGAATCGTGTACAGCACCAGTAATAGTTGGCCGTAGAAACGGACGACCGTGGTGCGCGAAAACTGCCCAAGCGCCGATTTGAACGATTGAATCGTGGGCGTAATTAACAGACTGTGTACGAAAGTCATGCCCGCCAGCAGCAGACTATATTCACCCCATACGTCGGGCGCAATGTACAGGGCGGTTAGCTTCCCGTATATAAGTCCCAGTCCGGCCGATACGCCCTGTCCGCTCAACAGCGTCAGTAGCGGACCCAGTCGGACAGGCATTGAAACGGGCTTAGCGAATGGGACGATTTTCATGGGCGATCGGCAGGCTATGCCCGGTAATACGCAGTAACTGTTCGACTCGCTGATCGAACGTATGGTGTTGCTGGAAATGGGCGTGCTGACTGGCGGCCAGGGCATGCCGCTCGACGGGGCGAGCCAGAAAATACCGGATCATGTCGATAGCTTCGGCCATTGTTCGATAGGTGACCTGCTCGGTTGGTACACCGCTGTAGTCGTCGAGTGTTGTTTTGTAGTCGCAAAGCTGAAATGCGCCCGTACCGTTGATTTCGAAGTACTTCTGGTTGGCTGATGAGAGTTCGGCGTAATGGAAATTATTGAACACGATCCGGGCACCGTAGAGTAGCCGGTTTTTCTCGTCGCCTACCAGGTACCGGCCCTGAAACGCAGCGCGTACTGATGTGGGTAGATAGGGTCCTTCGTTGCCAAAGACGGCTACGCGGATACCCGCCTGCTGCAACTGTTCAACCATACGGGCGCGGTAGGCATATAGCCCACCATATAGCAGCACATCAATGTCGGTTTGCTGTTCGGCGACGGTTTTGTCAAGAGCAGGGCGACGATGCAGGCGCGGATTAAAGCCTTCAGGCAGGTAGTGCGCAGTCAAGCCTGCTTTGTTCCGCAAGAAATCAGCGATGTATGGCTCTTTCGTAAAATAATGGTCGAAATCGGCGGCAATGATCTGCTGCTTTTCCAGGTTCGATAACGCGTCGGGGTTGACCTGGGCGACTGTGATACCGGGTAGTTGTTGTTTTACGACGTCAACGAACAGCGGGTGCAGGTGCCGGTACACGACCAGTACCAGATCTGGCTGTTCGGCGGCTACCCGGCGGGCTAGCTGCGTACACATGGCCCGATCGTAGGACTCAACAAATCGACTGGCCCAGTAGTGTGCTTTACGCAACAGCGTGTACGGACTTGCCCCGTCGACGATCCGTGCCTGTCCACCCAGCGCGCGCACGGAATCGGCCAGATGGTACTCCAGTGAATCAAACGCGCGACTGCCGACGATGACGATTTTCATTTGTGAGTTTATGGTCTAATGTTCGTGGTTTGCTGTTGAGAGAGCCGTTGCAATAGCTACGAACCACTCACCACAAACTACGAACTCACTTACAGCCGCCAGTAATCGATCCCCGTTTCGCCGTTGATTGTGTACAGTCCTTTCAGATCGAGCAGAATGGGCGAACCGTTCATCAGCGACCGGAAATAAGCGATGTCGAGCGATTTGTAAACGTCGTGCCCCACCGCTACGATTACTGCGTCGTACTGCGCCGAGGGCGTGTCGAGCAACGTCATTCGGTAGTCGCGGGCCACCTCGTTCGGCGATGCGTGCGGATCGACCAGGTGCACGCTAATCGAATAGTTCATCAATTCTTGTACCAGATCGGCAACGCGGGAGTTACGAATGTCCGACACGTTTTCTTTGAACGTCAGACCCATAACCAGCACTTTGGTCTGCCGGGGATTTTTGCCGTGTTGCAGCAGTTTTTGCAACAGCTTCGTGGCTATGTAAGCCGGCATCGCGTCGTTGATGCGCCGGCCCGAGTTGATAACCTGCGGATCGTAACCGAGCTGACGGGCCTTATAGAGCAGGTAATACGGATCGATACCGATACAGTGGCCGCCAACCAGCCCCGGCGTAAACGGCAGAAAATTCCATTTGGTCGAAGCCGCCCGGATGACCTCCTGCGTGTCGATGCCCAGCCGGTCGAAGATGATTGCCAGCTCGTTCATCAGTGAAATATTCAGATCGCGCTGCGTGTTCTCGATCACCTTGGCCGCTTCCGCCACCTTGATGCTGGGAGCCGTATAAATCCCCGCCCGGATGATACCGCCATACACTACAGCAATGACATTGGCGGCATCGGCATCGCTCCCCGAAACGACCTTGAGAATGTCGGCCAGCGTATGGACCTTATCGCCGGGGTTGATGCGTTCGGGTGAATAGCCGAGTTTGAAATCCGGCCCTAGCCGCAGCCCCGACGTCTGTTCCAGAATGGGCAGGCAGTCGTCTTCCGTACAGCCCGGATACACCGTCGATTCGTAAATTACGTAATCGCCTGGTTTCAGCGCTCGGCCGACCTCGTCCGACGCCCGTTGCAGAAAGCGCAGGTCGGGTACTTTGTAATCATCGATGGGCGTCGGGACGGCGATGATAAAAAAGTGAGCGTTGCGCAGGTCATCGGGATTGGCGGTGAAGCGGATGTCAGCACCGTCAAACGTGTCGGCGTTCAACTCCCGCGATGGGTCTTCGCCCCGCTGCATCATTGCGATACGTTCGGCGCTGATATCGTAGCCAATGACCCGGAACTGGCGGGCAAAGGCAAGGGCCAGTGGTAGACCCACATACCCAAGTCCGATGACGGCAATGGCTTTTTCCTTCTGTCTGAGTGCGTCGAGCAAAATGGGGTTCGGTTTTCAGTTTACGGCGGCCATTGTAGCGTGATAGCTGGCGCGGGGCCAGGCAACATAGTAGCAACAGTTACTCATTAAGCATCGCCTGCAGCTTGCTGACTATATCTGCCTGCCGGGCCAGCAAATAAACGATGCCGAGCAGTAATCCGGCCAGGGCGTAGGTGAGTACGAGCATAGCGCGTTTGGGCGATACGCGAAGTAGGGGAATTTTTGCCGGTTCCAGTACTTTAAATACGGGTGTTCGTTCCTGTACTTTTAGCCGGGCCTGCTCGTATTGCCGCGATAGCTCGGTGTAGACTGTCTGGGCGATCGTCAGTTCGGCTTCCATTCGTTGCCGATCCATCGTGGCGGCCTGCACCACCAGATACTTGTGCTGATCGTTGTAATGAAACACGTTGTACTGGGCGGTCTGGTAGCGTCGGCGGGCTTCATTCAACCGTTGACTGTAAAATTGCAGATCCTGCCTCGCCTTTTCGGTCCGGTAACTCGTGACGTATTGCGTCAGGTAGTTCATTGCCTGTTGCGCTACTGTGGCCGCTGCCGATGCGTCGGGCATCCGGGCGCTGATCGAAATAACGCCTGACCGCGTGTCGAGCCGGGCGGTGACGCGCTTTTCTATCTCTTCGGCTAACTGCTGCTGCCACATCGTCAGCTGTACTGGCTTGTTGGGTCCGGCAGGGGTTGAGACGGATATAGCGCTTGGACGAGGGTGTAACCAGCTAAGAAGCGAGAAGCCCGGCTTGTCGCCGTCGGGGTCGAGGAGCTGGCCAACGGTTAGCTTGTCGCCTGTTGATGTGACAATCGGCTGATCAAGTAGATACAGAATGAACGGCGTGCTCTGTAACACGTTTGGGTACAAGTCTGGCCGTACGGCGTCGACCCCTTCGGCATCCGATAGATCGACACCGCCGAAGCCAGCTACCGACGCCAGCCGTCGGAACACGTCGCCCGACCCGCTGTTCATCTCGGGCATAATCCGCGCTTCCGATACGTATTCAGAACGCGTCAGCAGCGCCACGAAGACGCCCAATACGGCAAAGCTGCCCACGAACAGTACCAGCCGACCACGTCCCCGCCATACGGTTCGAATCAGCTCGTCGGACGACAGGTTTAACCAGGAGGTAGGCATGCGGTTTATGGTTTTCAGTGTACGGTTTACGGTCGCTAGTGTATATGTAGCCTGTGAGATGAGTATCTGTACCGGTCCGCTGGCGCGGGTCCAGACTACTCATCTCACAGGCTACACGTTGAGCCAGGCTACACACGCCAACTCGTTATAAAAACAAACGAATGACAGACAGGACGACGGCGGCACCCGACGAGATAACCGTCAGCAGGGCCGCCCGTTCGGTGGCTGACAGCCGATTCTGTTCTCTGGGTGGTTCCCCTGGAATAATGACGGTCATGCCCCGATCGGGTGTTGGGTAACGGTGCAGTCCCAGAAACGAGCGCGTCGAGACGATCTTACCATTGGCCCGTATGGCATACACCTTGCCGCGCTGTGCCTTGCTGGTGAAGCCGCCCGCTTCGCTGACGTAATCCCGCAACGATTTAGCTGGGTCGAACTCAACCGTGGCCGGGTTCAGTACTTCACCCCGAACCTGCACTAGTTCGGTTCGGCGTGGAATGGTCAGCGAATCACCGTCGTCCAGCAGCAGATTACCCACATCAGACGGGCTGTCGAGAATACGCTGAATATCCACGGATACCACCTCGCCCCGGCGGGTGAACCGGGCCGATGGTAAGTCGGCATCTGGCTTTAAGCCACCCGCCCGGCCAATCAGATCGGCAATACGATCGGTACTGGTGCGAATGGCGTAAGGACCGGGATACATTAGTTCTCCAATGGCTACCGCGCCTTTCTGCGCTTCGTAGCGGGGCGACGTGCGCACAAACACCTGATCGTACGGACGCAGCACGAGTTGTGCATCGGCGGGGCTAAGCCGCAGGTTTCGATCGATACTGAACGAAAGCAACTGTGTGTTCTGATTGGTGGGTACCCCGCTCGTGTCAGACCCGATGCGCCGGGCTATTTCCAGTCGTGACGCGATTGCTCCATCTGTAAAGCCACCCGCTAGCACGATCAGGTTTGCCACCGTCAGACTATCGACAAAGGGAAACGAACCGGGCTGATTGACGGCCCCCTGAATGGATACGGTCTGGTTCTGCCGTAACTGTCCGACGCTGATGATCTCGATTACGTCGTCGCGCTTCAGCAGCATGTCGGGCTGCTGCCCCCGCAGGACTTTACCCAGATCGACCGAAATCAGTTCGGGGTCGAGGTTGTCGCGCAGTCGGCGTATGGTCGCTCGGTTTAGGAACGCATCTTCCCGGAGTCCTTCAGCGGTTCGGATCAACCGGGTCAGCGTCGGGTTTTGCGTTAGTGCAAAGTCGCCGGGACGAAATACGGCTCCTTTGATCGAAACTTTGTTTTCGACCCGACTCAGTAAACTCCCCACTGTGAACCGATCACCAGCTCTAGGTGTAAACGTATCGATTTCGTTGGTCGGGATGGTCAGGAGCTGTTGCCCTGTCGTCGTGTTCCGCAGCAGGCTTATCGACGCTGTATAGGCCTGATCGGCGAAGCCACCGGCCATTGTCAGCAACTGCCGGAGTGTTTCGCCCTGCTTAGCTTCGTACAGCCCCGGTTGCCGTACCTGCCCCGTCAGCTCGACGCGTGTATCGTAATGGTCGACGAAGATGATGTCCTGGTCATGCAGCCGGATATTGGCCGACTGATCGGCCCGAAGGAGAAAATTGTAGATGTCGAGTGTTTTGACGAGCCGATTGGCCCGGTACACACGCACATCGCGGAACGAACCCCGGTCGGGAGATGGGCCACCGCCGGCATAAAGGGCGTTAAACACGCTGGCCAGTGACGAGAGGGTGTACGTACCCGGCCGAACGACCTGCCCTAGTAGCGTAACGCTGATGCTGCGCACACTGCCGAGTGTTACCTGTGCCCCGATGCCACCCCCGCTGTTCAATCCCTGAAACAAGGTTCGTAGCCGACCGACAATCCGCTGCTCAGCCTGCTCGATGGTTAGCCCACTGACGTAGATCGGAGCTAGGTTTTCGATGCGAATACTTCCCTCCGGGCTGACCTTGGGCCGGTACGTCTGTTGCGCGTTGCCAAAAATATCGACGACCAGTTCATCGTCGGGGCCAAGCTGGTAGTTGCGGGGCGTCGGGATGCGCAGATTCGGTTCAAATGAAAGGCTGGCATTGCTAAATAGCGACGCTCCAAAAACGACAGGGGCGGGAGGTGTTGCCGGACTGACTGTCGTCGCTACCGGCGGGGCTGGCGTCGGCGGCTGCTCCCGTGCGATAACGACCGGCGCCGACGCGCTGCCCGGCCGATTCGGTGTACCGACCGTTTCTTGAATACGCTGCCGCATGCGGGTAATATCGGCATCGGTAAAGCCCCGGCTACGGGCTAGCTGCTCCATCTGGACTTCGGTCATTCCACTAGCCTGTGCCTGCTGCACAAACTGCCGGATCTGGTCCGGTGTCAGGTTCTCGACCGTTTGTGCCTGGCTAGGCAACATCAGACAGACTAGTATCAGAACCAGCCCGCTGATTAGTAAAAAATGACTATAAACCGGTGGGGGACTAGTAATTCGCTTCACGAAAACAAGCGGTAGTTGTACTGATCGACACGCGCCAGTAACAGCTGAGTGTCGTTTTCGTGAAGAGGATGTACAAATTACGGGCCGAAAAAATAGAGGGTGGCCCTCACGGCTGGGGACGGCCGAAAGCAGTTCATTACCTATGCTCTAGCAAGGTATTCGCAGACTGGTAAGGCTATCGGGCAGTGCATCCCTGCTCCTCTCCCAAAACGGGAGAGGAGCAGGGGTAAGGGAAATTACAACCGTTGCATCAACTGGCCGATGATACCGTTTTTCCAGCTTGCGTAATCGCCCGCTTCGATGTGGGCGCGGGCCTGCCGGACCAGCCACAGGTAGAACGTCAGGTTTTGCAGCGAGGCAATCTGACCGCCTAGCAGCTCATCGGCTTTGAACAGATGACGCAGGTACGCTTTCGTGTAGAACGTGCTGGCATAGCCACCCAGCCCTGCATCGATCGGGCTGAAATCGCGGCTCCACTTTTCGTTTTTGATATTAATGATACCGGCTGTCGTAAACAGCAGGCCGTGCCGCGCATTGCGCGTCGGCATCACGCAGTCGAACATATCGACGCCCAGCGCGATGGCTTCCAGGATGTTGGCCGGTGTGCCCACGCCCATCAGGTAGCGCGGCTTGTCGGCGGGTAATATGCCGTTGACAAGCTCGATGGTTTCGTACATCTCTTCCGCCGGTTCGCCTACGGCCAGCCCACCAATCGCGTTGCCTTCGCGCTCTTTGCTGGCAATCGTTTCGGCCGACTGCCGGCGCAGGTCGGCGTAGGTGCTGCCTTGCACAATAGGGAACAAGGTCTGCCGGTAGCCGTATGTCCCTTCCGTCGCGTCGAACCGGACGATACAGCGGTCGAGCCAGCGGTGGGTCATCTCCATCGACTGCCGGGCGTAGGTGTAGTCGCAGGGGTAGGGCGTACACTCATCGAACGCCATCATGATATCAGCACCGATGACGCGCTGAATGTCCATCACTCCTTCCGGCGTGAATATATGTTTCGACCCATCGATATGCGATTTGAACGTCACGCCCTCTTCCTTGATCTTGCGCGTGTTCGATAGGGAATACACCTGATACCCACCCGAATCGGTCAGGATGGGTCGACGCCAGCCGTTGAACGCATGCAATCCGCCCGCTTGTTGCAGTACGTCGAGACCGGGTCGCAGGTAGAGGTGGTAGGTATTCCCTAGAATGATTTCGGCGTTGATGTCGGTTTCCAGTTCGCGCTGATGCACTGCTTTTACCGTACCGGCCGTACCGACGGGCATAAAAATTGGTGTTTGTACGGGGCCGTGGTCGGTCGTAAAAACCCCCGTACGTGCCTGCGACTCCGTATCGCGGGCGGTAATCGAAAATGTCATAGGACAAAGATACGTAGAAAAGACCGGCCAACGGGTCGGCTACGCGGTTCGGGCCTGGCTAGGCCAGTTCCATGCGTTTGGGTGCCATTTCGGTATTATAGTCGTCGATGATCTGCCGCAGAATCTGCATGTCGCGGGGGCAGGCCTGTGCAAACTCGGCCCAGTTCGTCAGCATCAGCCGGTCGGGCATCTCCTGCCTGACGACCGCGATAACGCAGTCCCAGAACGCGTCCCAGCTGATGCCGTACCAATCCGGAAAATGCAGTTCGGTTTTAGCCAGTTCATGGAAGGCGGCTTTACTGTAGATACCGGTCAGATCGAGCGTCATTGGGTGAGTACGTTGGTTGTGGATAAAACGCTGAAATGAGTTAGTAGTTTCTTGTCTCCTTGGGCTGTGTCCTCACAGCCTACTCGCGCGTCAGCCGTAGCTACTAGCTAGTTATTCCATATCTTCTCTTCCACGGTCTGTGTCCTCACAGACCGTGGAAGAGAAGAAGACAAGAAACTGTTTAAACATGATCACGTCGCACGGCGTCTGACGAAGTAACTGTCGATGAATACGCCGATCGCTACACCTATGCTATAGCAGAGCAGGTCGCTCCAGACAAATGAAAAGCCCAGGACCAGACCGCCCAGCGTCGTGGCTCTAATCGCGTCGATCCAGGGGGCGTGGTACAACTGACTGAACTCGATACCGACGCAGAAAAGCAGGGCAACGCTGGCCGTCGTCCGCGTCGGCCAGCCGGGGACCAGAAACGCGAAGCCGAAGAAGACCATCAGCGCCCACAGACTATCGCCGACATATAGTTTGACAAAGGGAATGTCACCAAAGAAACGGCGGGACGCGAGCCCCAGCAGCAGGGCGCTCAACAACAGGAAACCATAGACGAATCGGTATCGGACAAGCATGGTATCGGGGACAGGCAGACGAACAGGCCGAAAACTACGGGCTGGCGTTCAGCATGACAAGGGGGGCTATTCCATATCTTTGCTGGCCAAACCGTATCTGCCTACGAATCAATCAATACCTACCCTGTGCTTACTCCGCTACTGATTGGTTGGCTGCTTGTGCTGGCCATTCAGCTAATATACATCCTGTTTATTTTCAGCCGGACCGCTTTCCGGTCTGCCGATTCCGTACCAAATGCGTCAGCCCCGCGCCAGGGCGTAACGATTGTCGTCTGCGCCCGTAACGAACTTGCCAACCTGACCGAACTGCTGCCCCTGCTCGACGCACAGCAATACCCAACCTTCGAGGTGCTGGTCATGGACGACCGGTCGACCGACGGGAGCCAGGCGTTTCTTGAAAATGATGTCGCCGACCTGACCCGCGTCCGGTTTATTCGGATTGATACCGAACCCGAGCACATTACACCGAAAAAATACGCGCTGACTATTGCCCTGAAAAAAGCCACGTATCCGACCGTGCTGCTTACCGATGCCGACTGTCGGCCCGCGTCCGATCAGTGGCTGGCCCGCATGGTGGCTCCGCTGACAAATCCCGATAAGGCAATCGTGCTGGGCTTTTCGCCCTATACCCGCTATCCCGGCCTGCTCAACTTTCTGATTCGCTCCGAAACGCTGTTTACCGCCGTGCAGTACCTGGCGCTGGCGCTGGTCGGACGGCCGTACATGGGCGTAGGACGTAACCTGGCTTACCATACCAAAACGTTCTTCGACAACCGGGGCTTCTACGCGCACATGAACGTGCTGGGGGGCGACGACGATCTATTTGTCAACGAAGTGGCCACGGGGCGCAACACCGCCGTCTGCCTGGACCCCGACACGTTTATGTGGTCGGAGCCGAAACGGACCTGGGCCGACTGGCGAATTCAGAAACGGCGGCACCTGAACGTCGGTAAGTTTTACCGGACGGGCCACAAAATCCGGCTGGGCCTGCTGGTCGGATCGCACGTGGTAAGCTGGCTACTGGCACTGGCGACCGGGGTGGCTGTACTGGTGAAAATGCAGATCGACTCATCGTTTGCGCCGACCGAATGGCTACTTTTGTGGGGCGCTATGAGCCTGTTTGCCGCTCGCCTGCTGCTGTTCTGGGCTATCGTCGGCCGTGTCAGCTACCGGCTGGGGCATACCGTCCACTGGCTGCTGATGCCGGCCATGGACCTGATGCTCGGTATCTATTACGGACTGGCGGGCCTGAAAACGGGCTTGCGCCGGCGGCAGA
>JAKONH010000374.1 GCA_022702045.1 Spirosomataceae bacterium | reverse complement strand
CACGCGGTTGTGGCAGCTGGCAGTGTCGTGACCAAAGATGTACCGGCCTACAGCGTCGTTGCCGGAAATCCCGCCCGACTGCTTAAAGCGTACGACGAAGCCAGCGGTCAATGGTTGCGCATCTCTTATATTACAAATAAACCACACACGCCAATTCCCGCGTAGACATGCATCTGTTTACTATACCCTCCTGGCTTGACGCCCATCTCCGGTTGGCCAGCCAGCCCACCCGGCCCTCCGCCGAAACGCTGAGCCAGCTTAAGGCTAAACTAAGCCACTATCTCGTCGACGATCCGCAGGTATCCATCGTCATTCCGGCCTACAACGAGGAGGCTAATATTCTGCAAACACTGTCTTCCCTGGCTAATCAGGTAACCAAGTACCGTACCGAACTAATCGTGGCCAACAACAACTCGACCGATAGCACGCAGTGGCTACTCGACCAGTGTGGCGTCCGGTCGGTGTTCGTTGCCGATCAGGGAATCAGCTATGCCCGGCAGGCCGGACTTGACATGGCCCGCGGGGAATTTATCGCCAGTGCCGACTCAGATAGCCTGTACCCGCCGGGTTGGCTCGACGCGATCATCGAGCCGTTGCACACGCCGTCAGTAGCCTGTTCATACGGCCTGTACTCGTTTATTCCCAGCCCTGGCAATCAGCGATTCCAGCTAGGGCTGCACGAGCTACTGGGAGAACTATTCAAACGGCTAAAGCGACACCATCGGGAGTTTGTCGACGTGATGGGCTTCAATTTCGCCTTTCGCCGGGCTGATGCACAGGCAGTAGGCGGCTTTCAGCACGATCTGGATCGAAAACGGACCGAACGATCGGAAGATGGCTGGATGGCTTACTGCCTGGTCAACCGGGGTACACTCCAGCGGGTTGGTTCAGCCAATGCCCGTGCCTGGACCAGCGACCGACGATTAATGGACGCGGGCAGTATCAGCAAGGCATTTACCCGACGCGCCTGGAAAGAGATCAAGCGACTGCACGTTTATTTAGAGAAAGCACCTTCTTCCTCGCAGGCCCGCTAGCGCTAACAATGCCAAATTTGATAAGCGTATTGTCGCCGTCACGTCAATCCACCCTTGAAACAAGTATTTATTTTAGCTATCGCCAGTCTGCTGATTATGTGCCGGATAAGCAGCGAATTACCAAAACCGGCAGGGCCACCACCGCGTTTTCTGATCACCAAACCCGGTGTGTACGATGGCAAAGCGATGGGTGTATCGCCGGGCGACACTGTGGGCGTACAGGCGGGGGAATACACGTACTTCCGGTTTCGGAACTTTGTCGGCAGCGCCAGCAAACCCATCGTTTTCATTAATTACGGCGGACTTGTCCGGGTCCATTCGCCGGTGGCGCAGCTCAGCAACGTTACCTTTGCGGCCTCGCGCTATGTGGTGCTGAACGGGCAGGGCGACGAGCAGACGGACTACGGCTTTCGCATTTCCGCGCCTGCCCCCGGTGTCAGCGCCCTGGCAATTGGCGGCAAAAGTTCAGACGTCGACGTTCACCACATCGAAATCGATACGGCGGGGTTTGCCGGTATCATGGCTAAAACCGATCCGGCCGTCAACGACTCCAGCACCTGGCGGGGGCATTTTACGATGTACAACGTGTCGATTCACCACAACTACGTGCACAACACACGGGGCGAAGGTTTGTACATCGGCAATTCGTTCTGGAACGAAGGCATTACCAGCACCATCACCGTGTTTCCCCACGAAATTGTTGGCTTGAGCATTCACCACAACCGCACCGAACGAACGGGCTGCGAAGGCATTCAGTACGCCTGCGCACCCAACAGCCAGGTCTATCACAATCAGGTTAGTCAGACGGGTTTGTCGCCCTTCGCCAAGTTTCAGGATAATGGCGTTCAGATTGGCGGGGGCGTATCCGGATCATTTACCGACAACGAAATCAGCAACGCGCCGGGCGTTGGATTGATCATTGTCGGGCACCGGGGGCCGCTGACCGTGCACAACAACCTGATCAGCCGGGTAGGCGCCTGCGGGGTGTTTGTCGACACGCGCCCCGGTTCAGTAACCGGCGCGACGATTTCCTTCACAAACTGTACGGTCGACACTGACCGTAAGACCGCCTTCCGCTTCTACAACCGCGATCAGCGCAACGACGTGACGAGTTGCGTGATTCGTAGCCAAACGCCGTTCGACCTGACCGACGGCATTCCCCCAGTAGTCGACGAAAACAACTTTTTCGGACCAGGGGCTGCCCCGTCGGGCGTTGGTTTTCTAAAAACGAATTGATTGGAGAAATAGTCGATTAGTGCCTAAGAATCAGGCCATATCTAACTCCTACGTACCGATATACATTAAAGGCAACTATTTCTTAGTACAGGACACTAGTCGCACAGCGTGCTGATTCGACTAGTGTCCTGTACAGTGGTGTCTTCACAGACCTCCATATGCCAGCTATCGCAACGGGTCTGTGAGAACACAGACCCGGGAGTTTTACGTATTATATGGCTAGTCTAGCAAAGTCGTCATTCGACTTTTGCCTTGTACCGAGACAACTATTCACAATTCACATCAGCGAGGGAAGACCGGACGTGGTACTACGACACTAATTTAAGTCCCTCGGCGAAGGCCTGCATCTGCGGCATCGTGCCCAGACTCACACGACACCAGTATTGACCGTCGAATTTCCACTGCCGGATACTGACGCCCTGCTCCATCATCCGCGAGACAAAGTCTTCGCCTTTCATTCGGATTGGAAACATCACGAAGTTGGCACCCGACGGTAGCGGCTCGTAACTGTGCTGTTTCAGCACACCGTACAGATAGTCTTTCGATTCCTTGGTCTTGCCCAGCGAATATTTGATAAACTCCTTGTCCTGCAAACTCGCCATAGCCGCCCGTAAGGTCGTCATGCTAAGGCCACTGCCGCCCGTCGAGAACTTACCGATCTGCTCAACTAATTCGGGTTTGGCAAGGAGGTACCCGGTCCGTAGCCCGGCAAAGCCATGTACTTTCGAAAACGTCCGGGTGACGATCACGTTTGCCCCTTTCCGAACAAGATCGACCATGGAGTAAGCCTTTGGGTCGGGCGTATAGTCGATGTAGGCTTCATCGACCAGAATCGGCGTTTTCGATCCGACCGCTTCGCAGAACGCCCGCAGCTTGGCCGGGTCAACGGTGATCGCGGTTGGATTATTTGGGTTGCACAAGTAGACCATCCCGGTCTGACTGCCGACCCGCTCGTTGAGTTTGTTCAGGTTAATGTCGTAGCCATCGGCAGCAACTAGCGGTACCCGGTCCATTGTGATACCGTGTTTGACAGCCGCGCGGGGTAACTGATCGAAGGTCGGGTCGGGGGCTACAATTGTCCGGCCGGCATTGGGTCGGTAGGCAGCCCAGAGCGAAGCCGCCGTCAGCAGTTCACCCGAGCCAGCGCCCAGCAGCACGCATTCTTCGGGAACGCCTTCCGTATCGGCAACCAGCTTCCGAAACTGCTTCGCATACTCCATCGCATACAGGTACCCGTCGGGAGCCGCTTCTGTGATTACTTTCAGCGCTTTGGGCGACGGGCCGTACGGATTTTCGTTGGCCGACAGACGGGCTTTCAGAGCCGCCTTCTTACCGGGTTCCAGCCACAGCGCCGGATCGCCCTCGGGTTCGCAGAAAGCAGCCGGTGCAGCCGCCAAACTCAGGCCAGATAACAAACTGGTGCGGAGCCAGTCGCGACGATTGAAAGACATAGCGGAGACGACGTTTAAATACGTTTTTGATTGATCTACGGCAATTTACTACGCATTTCCGATCGGCGGACCAATCGAAACTTCGTTTTACAATTATTTCGAAAATTTATTTTTTTAGTACAATTAATTATACAATCAGTCAATAATACAAAATATTATTTTAACCAATAGGCATATACCATCATATTCGATTATCCAGATAGATACCTGAAACACAGCATCACATTACAGCCGCCCTACCTGTTTTTTTCCACCCACCCTCGATATATACACTTGCATCTTTACTAAATTACGTACATTTTTGATGCTATTTTTAATCCTTTTCTAACCTAAACTTTTCTTTATGAACAGATTTGTACGCAGCCTTCTCCTGCTGCTACTAGTGCTTCTGCGTCCTGATGTCTGGGCGCAGGACCGCACGATCACTGGCCGGGTAACGTCCCAGGGCGACAATGACCCCATCCCCGGTGCCAGCGTCGTTGTATTGGGTACGTCGCGCGGCACGACGACCGACGTCAACGGCACGTTTCAGATTCAGGCCGACCGGGGGCAGGTACTACGAATCAGTTTCATCGGCGCCACGTCGCAGGACGTGACCGTGGGCAATGCCACGGCGCTCAACATCAGTCTCGCACAGGAAACCAACGCCCTCAATGAAGTCGTCGTCACCGCGCTGGGCATCAAGCGGGAGAAGCGGCAACTGGGTTATGCCGTTACTGAAGTGGGCGGTCAGGACCTGGCCCAGACCCAGCGCGACAATTTTCTGAACGCGCTTCAGGGCCGGGTAGCCGGAGTGCAGGTCGCCACTACGAGTGGCTTACCGGGTTCGTCGTCGCAGGTGATTATTCGGGGAATCAACTCGCTCAGCGGCAATAACCAGCCACTTTTTGTGATCGACGGGATGCCGATCAGCAACCGTACGGCGGAGAGCAGCAGCTTTGTGGCGTCGAAAAATTCGAGCACCTCGTTTGAAAACCGGACCGTCGATTTCAGTAACCGGGCGCAGGATATCAACCCGAATGATATCGAAAACATTACCATTCTAAAAGGCCCGGAAGCGGCTGCCCTCTACGGCGTGGAAGCCGCCAACGGGGCGGTGGTCATCACGACAAAAAAAGGCCGCAACGGTAAGGGGACGATATCATACACCAATAGCTTCACCTGGCAAAGCATCAATCGGAGCCGGTTGCCACAGGTACAGCAGGTGTACAGTCAGGGCATTAACGGCGTATCGCAGAACAACACGTTCAATTACTTTGGTCCCGTCTACGCCGAAGGCACTCAACTTTACGATAATGTCAACGGCTTCCTGCAAACGGGCATGGGGCAGAGGCATAACCTGTCGTTCGATGGTGGTACGGATCAGTATACCTTCCGACTGTCGGGCGGCTACACCAGTTCGGGCGGTGTTATCCCGACAACGCGCTATAACCGCCTGAACCTGACCCTGGCTGGAACAGCTAAAATCAACGACAAACTAAGCGCGGAAGCCACACTTCAGTACATTAACACGGCCAACACGAAAGTATCGAAGGGGAGCAACAGTTTCCTGCTCGGTATGCTGTTGTGGCCACAGTCTTCCGATATGAGCAACTACCTCAACCCCGACGGAACGCGCCGGTTGATTACGGGTAGTGCTGAAATCGAGAACCCGTATTTCGACGTCAACAAAAACCAGTTACGCGACAAGGGCGACCGGGCCATCACCAACATTGGT
>JAKONH010000369.1 GCA_022702045.1 Spirosomataceae bacterium | reverse complement strand
TCTGCCGGGTGTCGATCCAAGCAAATTGAATCTTAACCCGCAGGGATTGCTGGGGCTGCTCGACACGTTTCTTGGTGGTGCATTCAGCAAGGCCTCGATCTTCGCATTAGGCATCATGCCTTATATCTCGGCGTCGATTGCCATTCAGTTGTTAACGCTGGCATTGCCTTACTTCCAAAAGATGCAGAAGGAAGGTGAATCCGGTCGGAAGCGGTTGAATCAGATCACGCGGGTGCTTACCATCGTAGTTACGGCTGTTCAGGCGTTGACCTACGTTCAGACGACGGTTCCACAGGATGCACTGTACATTGATCGAGGTTTGTTTACCATTTCATCGCTGTTCATTCTTACCTCTGGTACAATCTTTTGTATGTGGCTGGGGGAACGGATTACAGACAAAGGTATTGGTAACGGTATCTCGATGATTATCATGATCGGTATTGTATCTCGGCTTCCGGGTGCCATCATCGGTGAGCAGCAGTCACGTGGTACAGCTGGTCTACTGATATTTGTACTCGAAATGGTCGCTCTATACTTCGTGATCATGGGTGCGGTTGTTTTGACGCAGGCTGTTCGGCGAATTCCGATTCAGTATGCTAAGCAGGTGATAGGTAACAAAGTTGTGGGTGGTCAACGGCAGTATCTGCCTTTGAAGCTAAACGCAGCGGGTGTAATGCCAATCATCTTCGCTCAGGCATTGATGTTTATTCCAGGCTACGTTGCCCAATTGTTTGCTGAGAAAAGTGATTTTGCCGCAAGCGTTCAGAATTCGTTTAGTAGCTACACCTCGTGGCAGTACAATGTTCTGTTTGCAGTGTTAATCATTGTCTTTACATTCTTCTATACCGCGATCTCGGTTAACCCAACCCAGATCGCCGACGATATGAAGCGTAGTGGCGGGGTTATTCCTGGTGTGAAACCTGGCTTCCAGACGTCAGAATACATTGGTACTGTATTGGATCGAATTACGTTGCCTGGCGCTATTATGCTAGCTATCGTTGCTATTCTACCTGCCATTGCCAACCTGTTGGGTATGACAAGTGGTTTTGCTCAGTTCTTCGGCGGAACTTCGTTACTTATTATGGTGGGTGTGGTTCTTGATACGCTGCAACAAGTAGAAAGTTATCTGCTAATGCGTCGTTATGAAGGCCTGATGAAGTCTGGTCGTGTGCAAGGACGTACTAACGAAACGGCTGCGGTCGCTTAAGGAATTATGGCCGGTTCGGACAAGAAGGATAAGATGATTTATATCAGAAGCGATGAAGAAATCGAACTGATAAAGATCAGTGCGCAGATTCTTGGAAAAGCGCATGCCGAAGTGGCTAAACTGGTTCGACCGGGTATTACGACGAAGGAACTTGACAAGGTCGCTGAAACGTTTATTAAGGATAATGGAGGCTCACCTTCATTTCTTGGGTATAATAAGTTTCCGGCTTCCTTGTGTATATCTGTCAATGACGTTGTCGTACATGGAATTCCTGGTCGTTACGAAGTTCGTGACGGCGATATCATTTCGATCGATTGTGGTGTAAAGCTGAACGGTTACCATAGCGATAGTGCCTACACGTATCCTGTTGGTGCAGTTTCTCCTGCTGTAAGACGTCTACTTGCCCGTACGAAAGAGTCTTTGTACATGGGTGTAGAGAAAGCAGTAGAAGGTAACCGGGTTGGCGATGTAGGGTATGCTATTCAGACGTATGCTGAAAAATTCGGATACTCTGTGGTTCGCGAACTAGTTGGACATGGAGTTGGACAAAGTCTGCACGAAGCACCTGAGGTACCGAACTACGGCAAGCGGGGGCAAGGGCCGAAGTTGCACGAAGGAATGATTTTGGCTATCGAGCCAATGATCAATTTTGGGAAGAAGGCAATTGTTCAGGAGCGTGACGGATGGACAATCCGTACCGTTGATCGGAAACCTTCGGCACACTTCGAGCACACGGTTGCTGTCCGTAAAGGGAAAGCAGAAATACTAACCACGTTCGAGTACATCGAAGCGGTAACGGCCAACACGAGTCTCATGGTTGATACTCCAGAAATGGTGGCAGCGTAAAAGCAAACATGGCAAAGCAGAACTCAATAGAGCAGGACGGTATAATCTTAGAAGCGTTATCGAATGCAATGTTCCGGGTAGAACTGGCAAACAAGCACGAGGTAATTGCTCATATTTCCGGGAAAATGCGGATGAACTATATCAAAATTCTTCCCGGAGATCGCGTGAAACTGGAGATGTCGCCTTATGATTTGAGTAAGGCGCGTATTGTTTACCGGTACAAATAAGGGTTTGCGGTTTACAGTTTACAGTGTGTAGTGATAACATCGTCAACCGTAAACATTGAACCGAAAAAACTGTAGAATCATGAAAGTTAAAGCGTCAATCAAGAAACGCAGCGAAGACTGCATCGTGATCCGTCGGAAAGGGAAGCTGTACGTGATCAACAAAAAGAATCCCCGTTACAAACAAAGACAAGGCTAATAATGGCACGTATTGCAGGTGTTGATATTCCGGATAAGAAGCGCGGTGAAATCGCGTTGACCTACATTTACGGCATTGGCCGGAGCCGGGCAAAAAAGATTCTGGTTGATGCTGGTATCAGTGTAGACAAAAAAGCCAGTGAGTGGACAGACGAAGAAGCAAGTGCCGTACGTAATACCATTACGAACGAGTACAAAGTGGAAGGTCAGCTCCGTTCAGAAGTGCAGTTGAGCATCAAGCGTCTGATGGACATTGGTTGCTACCGTGGTCTACGTCACCGGAAAGGTTTGCCGGTTCGTGGTCAGCATACTAAGAACAACTCCCGTACACGCAAGGGTAAGCGGAAGACGGTTGCTAACAAGAAGAAAGTAACGAAATAATTAATCGGTCGCTCATTGTTATCAGGTGTATTTGCCGCTCTGCATTGCAGTTAGCACGTAATACAAACCGATGACTCACTGACGATTACCTACTTACAATGGCACAAGCAAAACGCAAGGATAAAGCGAAAAAACGGGTGGTGGTTGTTGAGCCTGTTGGCCAGGTTCATATCCGGGCTACGTTCAATAACATCATCATTTCTATCACCAACATGAACGGTCAGGTTATTTCCTGGGCGTCGGCTGGTAAAATGGGCTTCCGTGGTTCGAAAAAAAACACCCCATATGCAGCACAAACTGCAGCATCGAACTGCGCAGCAGTTGCGCATGATTTGGGTATGCGGAAAGCAGAAGTATTTGTGAAAGGTCCAGGGTCTGGTCGTGAATCGGCTATCCGTACCATTCAGAACTCAGGTATTGAAGTGACCACGATTCGTGATATCACTCCGTTACCACACAATGGATGCCGGCCGCCAAAACGCCGTCGCGTCTAATAGTACTGCCGGGCTTCCGGCAGCTCATCCATGAATAAGGTCAGGCGACATTCAGTTGTGTCTGTCCAATTTTTCACAATTATTCATTCAATTTACGAATGGCACGTTACACAGGCCCCAAAGCCAGAATTTCGCGTAAGTTCGGTGAACCCATAATGGGCACCAGCAAAGCGCTGCAGAAAAAGAACTACGGACCCGGTATGCATGGCCGTGGTCGTAAGCGCAAGCAGTCGGAATACGCGCTGCAACTGCTGGAAAAACAAAAAGTAAAATACACGTACGGTATTCTGGAACGTCAATTCCGGGCGTTGTTTCACCGGGCACAGGTTCGCGAAGGTATTACAGGTGAAAATCTGCTGAAACTGTGTGAAGCTCGTCTGGACAACACGGTTTACCGCTTAGGTATTGCTTCGTCGCGTCGGGCAGCTCGTCAGTTAGTTGCGCACAAACATATTATTGTTGACGGCGAAGTAGTCAATATTCCTTCGTACTCGCTGAAACCCGGTCAGCTGATCGGTGTTCGGGAGAAATCGAAGTCACTCGAAGCCGTTTCGACAAGCCTGTCGGCACGGAACCCCCGCCGATACAACTGGGTTGAATGGGATAATCAGCAAATGGCTGGTAAGTTCATCAGCTACCCAGAGCGCGATCAGATTCCTGAGAACTTTAACGAGCAGGCAATCGTCGAATTGTATTCGAAATAAGCCAATAGCAGAACCCACTCGGGTTCTGCTGCTTATGTATACATACGGTTTACAGACATTCGACCTGCGGTATTCCTGTTATACAATCGAGTGCCGTAAGGCGAGTAATCTGAAAACTCATTTTGAGTCTTCACGCAAGGCAGTG
>JAKONH010000361.1 GCA_022702045.1 Spirosomataceae bacterium | reverse complement strand
GGAGATACACGCACTCAAACTGCGCAATGGAAAGGCAACCCAGCCCGGCCCCGATCCGGGCCATAACGGGCCGATCATCGTCGACTACGACGCCCCAACTAACCGTGTATTGATAGCATCGACCGAAGCAGGTTTCTAACGCCAACAGACCACGGCAATACATTGCTTTGACCTGGTTGAGACTGGTTTTACCCCACTATTTCGTCTAAAGTAGACCGATTTAGACAAAAATTACCCAGAATCGGGCATTCCTTCTCAAGATCAATTCATCTAAAGTAGACCGATTTAAACCCATGAACGGACAGAAGACCGGCGGACGAACGCCCGGTACGCCCAACAAAGCCACGACGCTGCTTAAGGAGCGCATCAGCACCTTGGTCGATACGCAGTTCGATACGATCCTCAAAGACCTCGAAGCGCTGGAGCCCAAAGACCGGGTCGCCGCCTTTCTAAAGTTCATCGAATACATCCTGCCCAAGCAGCGTGAGCAAAAGATTGACCTCTCTGCACTGTCGGATGAACAGATCGACGACTTGCTCAATAAAGCCCTATCTAAACTCGACTGATATAATGAAACGCGCCGAAAAAATTGCTTTGTTAAGCAAACTCTTTGCTGGGCAAGCTGACGAATCGATCCGCCAGCAACTGCACCGGTCAAATGGGCCGGGGATGGTAGTTATCCCCTTCCAGCCCGGTGATAACACCAATCCTGGCCCTGATTACATTGTCAATTTTAATCACAAAGGACAGCAGGTATCTATGGCCTACAAGGATATACAGGCGTTCACCCGGTACGATCCATTAGCGGTAGTATGGCTACCAGATAACGACCGTATACGCGCTGTATATGCGCACAATGAATCGGCTGGATTATCGTCGAAGGATTGATCAACTGTGTGCCGTAATATCACACCGTACCGACCGAACACAGCCAACCCCGAATAGCCGTGAAGGAATTATCCGCCGTTCGTTTCATGACCGAATCGGTTTAAACCTCAACAGGCCCGGCATGGCAAATTGCAACGCTGGGCCTGTCTGCCATACCAACTCAGAATCAATTATTGAGGACCGGTTAACTGTATTTACGCCGTGCACCTACCTGAGTGAGTTTGATGGCAGGGGTTACTCGGATCGTAAGCTAGTAACTGGATTCGTCAACGCAGCCCGGATGCTTTGCCACGAGACAGTCAATAGAGCGACCAGGACTGTGGCCAGCAAAGCGATTAGGAAGACGCCGGGACCGATTGTAAACCGGTACGTAAACTGCTGCATCCAGTTGTCCATAACCTTCCAGCCAACGGGGGCCGCCACAAGAAAGGATAATCCGATGAGCTGAATAAATTCCCGGCTGAACAACCACAAAATACTGCTCACGCTGGCCCCTAACACCTTGCGCACCCCAACCTCCTTAGTTTTCTGGGCAACCATAAACAGCACTAGTCCATACAGACCCATACAGCCAATCAACAGCGCGATACCGGCAAAGACGTTAACTAGCTTGCTCATCGTCTGCTCCTGCTGATATGCCTGCTGCAACTGCTGGTCGACGAACTCCGGCTCGAAGACACTGTCAATGTAAACCTGGTTATAAATCTTCGCCAGTTGCTGCATCGCCCGGCCGTAGTTGGTCGAACGCAGTTGAATGTTGGCCGAGTAGTAGCCCCCTGCATTTGTCGTCAACAGGAGTGGTTGGATCCCTTGCTTAAGGTTGAGCTGATTGTAGTCTTTCAGCACACCCACAATCGTCAGCGGAACACCCTGATTCTTATACATGACCTGACCGACAATATCAGCTGGTCGGCTGTAGCCTAACCGGCGGGCAAATGTCTCGTTGATGAGGACTTCACGGGCCGTGTCAGCCGGATATAAGTTGCGACCAGCGACAAGCTTCAAGCCATACAGGCCGATATAGTCCGCATCGATCCAGGCCTGCTGGGGCCCATATGGTTCTACTTCCGGGCGATTGGCAAAGCGTATTTGCGTGTTACTGGTCCAGCCTGACTGCGGGGGGCCGGCCATCGAATAACTAAAATCGGCTACATCGGGTAGCGCGGTTGCCATGTTGCGGAAAGTGCGCATCTTACTCAGATCCTGAGCGGGTAAATTGGGCAGGTTAACCGTCAGAATGGCCTCCCGACGAAAGCCCAATTCTTTCTCCTGAACATAGTGTAGTTGGCTGACAACAATAATGAGTCCGATGAGTAGCATCTGACAGATGGCGAACTGGGCTACCACCAGACCCCGCCGGACAGATAAGCCCCCTACCCGCTGGCTCGTAAGCCTCCCCGCCAATACGGTTACGGGTCGGAAGCCCGCCAGTACCAGGGCCGGGTAGAGTCCGGCCAGTACGATGATACCCACCACCAGCCCGACTAGCCAGCCTACTACCGATGGAGAGAAATAGAAGGTGAAGCGGAAGGGGCCACTCAGATACTCATGGGCCAGTGACTGGCCGTATTGAAACAAACCAATGGCTAATACGGTCGCAGCTACCACAATCAATGCCGTTTCGCCCATGAACTGCCAGAAGAGCTGGGTCCTGGTGCTGCCCAGTACTTTGCGTACGCCGACCTCACGCGCCCGCTTGAGCGCTTGAGCGGTAGCCAGGTTAACGAAATTGATGCTGGCCGTACCAATCAATAACACCCCGATCGCTACCAGCAGCCACAACAGCCCCCGGCTAACCCCGCCGAAGTCGGGCGACAGGTGCATCGTACTGAAAGGTACCAGCGGATAGGACGTCACCTTAGCGTTCTTCGGATTATACTTTTTGACAAACGACGGGAGTTGCCGGTTCCAGTCGGCAACGGTGAAATGAGGATCAACGAGGGCAAAGCAATGTGTACTACTGTTGAGGTTGTCGAAGGGCTCGGCTTCAGGCGTATTACCCCGGTGCTCTCTGAGCGATGCCCAGGAAGCCATGACTGGATAAGCCAGGTCCGTGTTATCCTGATAGTCGGCAAAAACACCCACCACGCGAGCGGGTATATGCGCGTTGAGTTGGATGACCCGGCCCACTATGTCAGCCGTTGTACCGAAACACTTTCGGGCTATCTCAGCACTTAGTACCACCGTACCCGGCAACCGCAATTCATCGGGTCCACCCGCTAGCCAGGAATAATCAAAAATGTGGAAGAAGGCAGGCTGCACAAAAGCGCCCGCATGGTCTTTCACCTTAAACTTATTGGTAGTTCCCTTAGCTCCAGGCACCACGATAAGGGGCGAATACCATTCTTCCAGCATTGCGAGTTGTTCGATACCGGGATAGTCGTTGCCCACAGTATTACCGAACGGATAGGGTACCGCCTGGGTACTGCTACCACCCTCGGGGCCCATAAACTTGGTGGTAAACTGGTAGATCCGGCCGTAGTTGTGATGGTGTTGGTCGGTCTGATAGTGATAGCGGACCAGCGCAAAAATGAGCAGCGCACAACCAAGGCCGCTGGCCAGCCCCACGATATTGATAAAGGTGTAGGTCTGGTTTTTCCGCAGATTCC
>JAKONH010000296.1 GCA_022702045.1 Spirosomataceae bacterium | reverse complement strand
GTGAGCGGGTTCGGCAGATTAAGGAAAAAGCCATTCGTCGGCTGCGCCACACCTCACGGTCGAAGGCGTTGAAGACGTATCTGGGCTAAACGATCCTGTTTGTTTTTTGGTAAAACGGCTTCTGCATCTGTGGAGGCCGTTTTGCTTTTACCACAAGTCAAAAAACTTCGCCCAGATTGAAGAACAGGCCGTGCGAACCACCGACGCCAACGGCGTAGTCGATGCACAGGTTCGCCCGCGTGACTTTGTTCATGCGGATGCGCAGGCCCAAACCACCCGCCGGGGCAATGCGCTCAAACTGTTGCGTGAGGGGTTGGGTGACCGATTGCGCGTTGGCAAAAACGACGCCCCCTACCAGTCCACTTTGGCTTATCTGAAACCGATACTCTGCTTCGGTGTATAGTAATCGTTTGCCCCGAAATCGTCCTTGAATATAGCCCCGGCCCAAGTTACTGGTTGCATCCCAGCCAGTACTGGGTAAATCCAGAAACGGAGGATTGCCCGACAGCGTAAGGGCATTATACGACCAGAGCGCCAGAATGTTGGGCGAGCCTGACCGCAAATGAAGGTAAGTGCGAGCGTCGATGAGCAGTGATGAATAGTCCGTGTCGCTGCCAAGCGCTGTCTTATTCGTACGGACAAGGAGATTCAGCACCTGTCCGCCAGTCGGGTTGATCGAATTTGACCGGTTGTCGTAAAGCAGTTGCATAGCAATGCCCGACGAGACGGATCTCCCTTCGATGCCGTACTCATACCCTGAAATTTTGGTCCGGTCGTGACGCCCATCCCAGCTCCGAATGTCCCAGTGATCATCGAACTGATAACCAAATCCCGCGTACAACGATGGCCGAACACGACGCAAAATACCCTGGTAAAATCGCAGGTATGAATAATCCATACTGACGACCCGCTCAGTTGACGTGTACATGCCCAGGCCGTAAGTAGCCTGCGGGTAGTGCATCAGTCGCCAATCGCCAACGAAGACCCATCGGTTACCCGGTGTCCATATCGTTGATGTGATGGTTAGCAGCGATTGCTGGTTTTGCGTGTATGTTGCACTGCTAATGATTGACGATAGGTTGGCGCCCGGGCGACGGAAGGTCACGTTGCCTAGTATCTGACCCAGTATGCCTGTTGGAAGCGAATAGCCAATCTGCGGAATGACCCAGACAAAATGACCACCCGAGGCTAATTTATCGGCTTCGTGCGGATGAAGCCGCAGCCGACATCTCGTTCTGAGAAAATCAACAATATCGGCAGAGGCTACGGTGTCAATACGTGCTGCCGGCGTATCAGCGAGTACACCGGGTAAGGGTGTTGTCGACTGAGCAGTGAGCGAAGTGGCTAAGCAACTCCATCCGATCAGTAGCATCCAGGAAAAAGAGCGACGCAGACGATTCATCAGACCGGATTACAGATAAGACAGTTGTGCCCAAAAATCGGTATATGCCGCAAAACGGAGACCAATCGACGATTAATTAGCCGTTAAAATCAAGTAACCTCTACCAACTAAGCCGGTACAGAACAAAAAAAACGCCAACGTATCGCCGGCGTTTTCCCAGTAAACTGTTATTGATTAGTGCGTAAAAATCCAGGGGGTCGTTTGAGCCAGCCGGCTAACCATATCTATGTTATCCAATGCTTCCTGCCGATCATCGAAGCCGGCTGCCGCTACTTTGTAGAGTTGTTTGCGCGTATAAGGCGGAATAACGTACGCTTCCTTATAGCCTGCTTTCACTAGCCGGCGTCGAAGCCGGAGGGCATTCCGTCTGCTGGCAAAGCTACCGGCAATGATCGTAAATGAATCCTCGTCATCAGCTGAACGAATGATTCGTTTGGGGGCCAGTTTTGGCTCGGCGACAACAGTAGCTGTCGTAATTACCTTGCTGTCAATCGGTTCACTGGCTGACGGTGTTGCCACTGGCGTTGGTGTACTGATCGCTGGTGGAGGAGCCGCAGCAGGAACTGGCGCAGATGCTGGTTCGGCTGTTGTCGTTTCAGTAATCGTGGCTACCTGTACGGGTGTTGGCGCTACCGCTTTCGTGGCCGTCTCTGTGGCCGGGAAGCGGAACAGGCTGGCAGGATCGAGACCACTGCGCAGGGGTGCGCCCGGCTCGATTACCGTGAAGTAGCTGACGGCCCCTAAAGAGCCAATCAGGAGAAGCGAGGCCGCGATACGCCAGTATGGTGTTGACCGGCGAAAGGGCGTCAGGACGGCATCGGCCTCGTCGAGGACCCGAACCGGACCAAGTGCCGTAACAGGCATCGGTATGGCTTCCAGCATTGGCTCCTGAACAGGCTGCCGATTGATCAACTGTACGGGGAGTTCGCCCATGCCGTACGCTTCGCCAAAAAAGTTGTGGCGTAGGCTCGGTTCAAACTGAAGCCGACCTTCCTCATTGGTCGTAAAACTACCGATACCGTCGAGATCGAAGCGATCGCTGCTGCCGATGGTCTGGTGCAACGCTTGTACGAACTGGCTGATCAGGCGCTGGGCACCCTCGCGACTGACTGGTTCGTGCAACATGATGTAGTTGGCCAGAATACCGTCGTCGAGTCGCAGCGCTTCGTTGAACGCGACACGCTTGCGGGGGGGCAAAAACAAACCGGTCGATTCTGAAAACGAGGCAGGCTGGTAATGCGTCAGAAACGCACCCAACTCGGGTACGACGACGCAATCATAGTGGTACAGCAGTTTTTTCAGGTAGTCGGTAACGGTTGCCATGTCGGGTAAAGCGGTCGATTAAAACGAATAACTGATTCCGCCGAGAAAGTTAAGTCCCATCGACTGATAATACAAATAGCGCTGGTAGTTCTGCCCGATAATATTATTGATCGAGACAAAGGCTGAAATCTGTTCGCCCAGAAAATAGTCGATCTTCAGGTTCGCGTCGTAAATCGGTTTTAGCGTGAACGTTTGGCCCGACGCGTAGTTTTTGTTCTGAATTCCCTCGTAATAATACAGGTCAGCCGTGACGAATAGCTTTTTGTTCAACGTATACGAGTTGGTCCAGTTGGCGGCTATCCGTGGGCGTCCCCAGGCGGCTTCGAGCCGGTCGAGTCCGTAGCTAAAAAATTCGCCTTTCAACGAGGAACGGAACCGATCTTTCAGGTTGTACCCCAACTGAGCCGAGATCGTCAGTACGCGTGAGACCCCACCATCGTAGAGAACAAAGAATTTAGAGCTGTCGGGCAGGCTGTTGTTGAACGTGGCGAAATTACGGTAGCGTGCAAACGACACTTTGCCTTCGTAACCAAAGCCGCCACCCAGATCACCTTTCGAGCCACCGTAAATATCGAGCGATTTGACGGTATTCACCAGCAGCACCTGCGGAGCTAACCACTTATTCTCAGAGAGGAAGGTACGCAGCGTGTTCCGGTTGATGTCACCGTCAACCCCGGCGAAAAAATGGATCGTACTAACCGGTACGAGATCGATGTTGAGGACTGGAAAGGCGCGGGTATCGTTGATGCCCGACCGTTTGTCGGTTTGGTTAGCGACATTGATACCCGCCGTTACGGTCAACAGGGGGGAGGTGTACTTGAACGTTGGCTTAACGCGGAATACGTTCCGATTGTCGACAATGGAGCCGTCGCTGCGCTGCGTCACATAGGCATCGGCCGAGAGCAGGGCCACAATGTTGTCGCTGATACCGAGCGAGCTATTGACGTTCGTTCCCCAGTCGAACTCCGATGCGTTGAAGCGATCGCGCAGGTTGGTGATACCGGTGCGTAGCGAATAGTCGATCGCGTTTTCCGATTTTGTATTCTCAATACCCAACCGCAAACTGACCGTGTTCAACTGCTGCTTGATCAGATCGGGATTGAATGTAGACTGAGCGGCATATTCGCGGCTGTAACCGTAGAAGTTGTAGGCGTTGCGATCGTAACCCAGATCAGCCTGTAGCTTGAAGGCGTCGGTCAGGTATTTCCCCGTCAGTTTGACCTTGGTGTCGGCCTGCGCGGAATTTTTACCATCGACCGGACCAATGCCGGAGGACAGGTGACGTACCGATCCTTCGAGGGCCAGGTTGGACAGGGTGTTCAACCCGAAATAGCCTTCGCCCAGAAACGAACTATAGTTACCTGCGCCAAGCCGGACATAGTTGCCGAAGGCGGGCGTATTGTCGGCCTGACCAGCTGTGGGAACCAGAACGCTGGGTGTAATTTTCGGATCGCCGACGGTGAGTTTCCGGTCG
>JAKONH010000224.1 GCA_022702045.1 Spirosomataceae bacterium | reverse complement strand
AAACCGTGTTTCTGGAACCCGCCGAAGTGTTCGATGCCAACAACGAAATCCGCGAGCTGGAATACGAAGAACGGCGCGAGATTCACCGCATCCTGCTGGCCCTGACCGATCAGTTGCGCCCGCATCTGGAGGAAGTTAGGAAGGCGGTCAATTTTCTGGCACAGATCGACTTTATTCGCGCCAAAGCCAAGCTGGCGCTGCAACTCGACGCAGTCCTGCCGAAGCTAACCGACCGGCCGTTGATCGACTGGACCAACGCCCGGCATCCGCTGCTGTTTCTATCCTTTCAAAAACCCGCTCCCAACGCAGACGGTACACCCGGCGAACGTAAATCGGTAGTGCCCCTCAGTGTCCGGCTCGATGAGAAGGCGCGCATCCTGATTATTTCCGGCCCCAATGCGGGCGGTAAGTCGGTGGCGTTGAAAACCATAGGCCTGATTCAGTACATGCTGCAGTGCGGTATGCTAGTACCGATGGCTGACTTTTCTGAAATGGGTGTTTTCCAGAACCTATTCATCGACATTGGCGACGAGCAATCGCTGGAGAACGACCTGAGCACCTATTCGTCGCACCTGACGGCGATGAAGCAGTTTGTCATCGGTGCGAACAAACGGACGCTGTTTTTGATTGACGAATTTGGTACGGGTACCGAGCCGGGGCTGGGTGGTGCAATTGCCGAGTCGATTCTGGAAGAGTTGAACAAGTCGGCCGCATACGGCGTCATCAACACACACTACACGAACCTGAAAGTATTTGCCGATAAAACGCCGGGGCTCGTCAATGGGGCCATGCGTTTCGATGGCGAACACCTTGAACCGCTGTACCAGTTAGAAATCGGCCGGCCGGGTTCGTCGTTTGCGTTCGAGATTGCGCAGAAAATCGGGCTACCGAAAGGGGTTATCGAGCGGGCGAAGGAGAAACTGGGCAATCAGCAGGTCAACTTCGAAAAGCTGCTGAAAGAGCTGGATATCGAACGGCGCGTATTTGCCGAGAAGAACCTGGAAATTGGTATTAACCAACGCAAAGCCGCGCAGCAACTCGCCGAATATACTGCCCTAAAAACTCGACTCGACAACGAGCAGAAGCAACTTATCAACGACGCCAAGCAGAAAGCCAAGTCGCTGGTGCAGGAAGCCAACCAACGCATTGAGAATACGATTCGGGAGATTAAGGAAAACAAAGCCGAGCGCGAGCCGACCAAACAGGTCCGGCAGGAGCTGGAAAAATTCGACCGGACACAACTACAGCCTGAAGCGCTGGTCGTTGAAAAACCGCAGGCCGTCGAGGACGAATTCGAAACCGACGGTGGCGTAATCAGTGTGGGTAGCTATGTTCGTATTGCCGGGCAGAACGCGATTGGCCAGGTACAATCGATGCGGGGTAAAGATGCAGAAGTCCGCATCGGCGATCTAAAATCGAATGTCAAACTCAACCGGCTCGAAAAAGTCAGTCGGAAAGAGTTCCGCAATGCGACCGAGAGGAAAGACGATACCCCCCGCAGCCGGGGCATGGATATCAACGAGAAGATGCAAAACTTCAACTTTAACCTCGACATACGGGGCAAGCGGGGCGAGGAAGCCATCGGCGAAGTTGATCGCTTTGTCGATGACGCGCTGATGCTGGGTTTTCCCGAACTGCGCATTGTTCACGGCAAGGGCGACGGTATCCTACGCACGCTGGTCCGCAATCACCTGCGCGGCTACAAGCAGGTCGCTCGCATGGCCGACGAACACGCCGATCGCGGTGGTGCGGGCGTGACTGTTGTGACGATGAAGTAAGCGATTTTAGCTCATAAAAGAAGTCCCCTGACAAGCCATTTTGGCGTTCTTAGGGGACTTCTTTTGGTAATGCAACCAAGGATTTACGCAGCGTTTAAATCATCATAATCTCTTCACAATACTGCCTTGTTATCAGCCGTTTATTGCGTATCTTTATCCTTCTAAGTTAAGCAACAAACAACCATACTAATGCGTCGGCGGGGGCCTTCACAAGCTATCCAATGACCTCAACCCGATGAAGCGAGGACGCTCGAATTCAAACCAACTTCAAATTGACTTTCTGGCGGCTTTCCGCCGGATGCTCATCAGTCTGGGCGGGCCGGAAAACCTGCCCGTCAACGAGAGTCTGTTTATGCGCATGACTGATCAGTGGGAGAACACGCAAGTGATTCCCGGCGATCTGTTGTTTCAGAAAAGCCCCGTCGAAGCAGTCGTGTTCCGGCTTAAAAAGCTGGATACCGACAGTGGCGACAACCGGATGCAATTCCCGGACGAACTGATCGCCGGCGAAATTCGCGGAGAGCAGGGCCTGACCGGCTTCTCGGCCACGTTCCGCCAACAGGGCTGGATTATTCTGCCGGCTGAACTGTCGGCCATGTATAAAAATCTGTTCCTGAATATTCTGGCGGCATCGGTTGGGCTCAACCACCTGTACACGTCGCGCGCACAGTTACTGGCCGAAGCCGAACGGGCTGCGCTGGCGGCTCTGCTGCCGGAATCAGAGGTGCAGAAATTCTTTGGCCTGCGTTTGTCGAAATTCCCCGACAGTTTCCGCAGTGAAGTTTCGAATTACTTCAACCTGCCGTTCAACTACGTGCTGAAGCGGGCCAACCACCTGGGCATGGTATCCGAGCAGGTAGTCGAAGAAACGCTGAACAGTAAGCCTGCTCCGCGCGCCGTACCACTACGTCGACCATCGAGCAGCAAGGCAGCTTAACTGTCATCGATTAAACTTTCTGTCCAAAAGCCGGTTGGTAGCTACGACAAACGTACACAACCGGCTTTTGTATTTGGTATGGTTTGGCGAATTCTGACAGGTGTTCTGATTGTACTGGTTCTACTGCTCCTCGTACTACACATTCGAGCGCGAGGAAATCGTCGGGAAGAAGAACTAGTGCTATCGACACTTCCCAAAACTATCACGCTTTCCAGTCAGTCATTTCCCCCCGGTGGCGATCTCCCCCTGGCCTGTAGCTGCAAAGGAGCCGGTTATTCGCCATCTCTTGCCTGGGCACCCCGCGTACCGGGCGCAAAAAGTTATGCGCTACTGGCTACCGACTACGACGCCGTACTGGCTCGTTTCCCGATCGCCAACTTCTCCCACTGGGTGCTGTACAATCTGCCGTCGAGCGTCCACAGCTTACCCGAAGGTGTTACCCGTGAGCAGATGATGCTGTTGGGCGGAAAGATCGGCAATAACGGGACGGGTGAACAAACGTTTGTACCGCCCTGCCCCCCTTTCGGCCGGCACCAATATACGTTTCGGGTGTATGCGCTGGATACCCGTCTTTCCTTTACCCGCATTCCTACCCGTCAGGATCTGCTCGATGCGATATATGGTCATGTGCTGGGCTACGGTGAACTGACCGGTTCTTTTCAACAATAAGTCATCCTGAAACCTGGGGCGATAGCTCATCAGGCAGGTGATCGCGCACAGCGTATAATGGGCAGGTTCGCATCGTTTCCAGTTGTCTGCTATACGGACAGACTGGTAAGATCAGCAGTCCGATGGTCGGTGTCTGTTGTTTAGGGGCTACTTTTGCCTACCGTTACAGTACTTATTTTGCTGATGGCTTTACCAACCAACTATGAAATGTTACGTATTGATGTTCCTGTGCTGGCTGACCTGGTCGACGGTTCAGGCCCAGCTTATTCTGGGTGGTAGCGTTGTCAGTGAACAGAACTTGCCGGTAGTGGGCGTTAAAATCACTGTTCAGGGTGCATTAACCAGCGCTTTAACGCAGTCAGATGGTTCGTTTAACTTGCCTACCCATCAGCCGCTGCCGTTGACTCTGCTGGTCTCACGAACTGGCTACCAGTCAGAACGGGTGCGGGTACGTAACCGTAACTTTCGCGCCATCGAGGTCCGGTTGAAAGCGGAAGTCATCATTCCCGAATCAACCCTTACGTTGCCCACTGAACAAACGAATGAACGGCCTATTAGCGGGGTGACCGTCGAAACGGTTCGTGCCCGCGATGTTGCCAACTCCCCCGCCCTATCGCCAGCAGATGCGCTGCAATACACCAACGGAGTCGATCTGCTGACATCGAGTTTTCTGTTCAAGTCGGTAAACATGCGCGGGTTTGGCTCGACGACCAATGGGCGTGTCGTACAACTGGTCGACGGCATGGACAACCGATCACCGGGTCTGGGATTTGGCTTCGGAAACGTAGCGGGGCTGCCCGATCTGGACGTCGAAACAATCGAGATACGCCCCGGCGCTTCGTCGGCCCAGCACGGCCCTGACGCCATACTGGGGTTGATGCAGACGACGAGTAAGAGCCCCTTCGACTACCAGGGGCTTAGCGTTCAGGCCCGGTTAGGTGCTAACAACGTGGGTAAGCCGGGTTTCGGTCCGAAAATGTATTCGGACTACAGCTTTCGCTACGCACGAGCCCTGAACGAGCGTTTTGCCGTTAAGGTAAACTTCCAGCGACTGACCGGCACTGATTATATCGCCGACGACTACTCAGATCGCTCGACTACGGCCCGGCCTGGTTTCTTCATAACGGATGCCAGTCGGGGTGGTGTTGCAACGGGCATTGCCTTTCGGCCCGGTATCGACCCCAATACCAATTTCGATTACGACGGCGTCAACGTCTACGGCGATGATGTGAATAACGGGGGCGTATTCCGCTATCCGACTGCTTACGCCAACACCACACTCCAGAATCGGTTTGTTACCCGCACTGGTTACCGGGAACTCGACGTATTGGGCAATCAGGGAAAAGTAGTTAACAACCGGGCGAATGCGTCTGTACACTACCGCTTCGGTAACAACCTGGAAGCAAGCGCAGGCTGGTATTTCGGCAACGGCAATCTGATTGAAACCAGCGCATTCCGAAACTATATTCCCGACTACAGGCGACATCAGTTCAAAGCCGAACTCAAAGGCGACAACTTCTACATCCGTGCGTATACGACGCAGCAACAGACCGAAGGCTGGAATATTGGTCAAACCGCCCGCGCCATCAACAACAGTTGGAAATCGCTGAATCAGTGGGCTACCGAGTTCGGGCTAGCCTACGTCGAAAACAAAGTCTCGGTCGGCGATGCTCGCTTTACCGCCAACCGGGGTCGGTACCTGCCCGGCTCGGCCGATTTCAACCGAGTGCGCGACGCTTTCGCTACGACGTTCAGCACGGATTCGATTTCCGGGCCGCCACGGGCACGCGGGCTACGCTTTCGGGATAATTCGCAGTTGTGGCATTACGAAGGCATGTACACCGTTGCTGCCCTCAGTGAACTGGTCGAACTGACTGTAGGCGCCAGTTTTCGCCGGTACGTGCTGGCATCGGGTGGTACTCTATTCGCCCGTCAGGCCGACGGGTCGGAATACACCGTCGACGAAACCGGCGGGTATGTACAGGCTGCAAAGACACTTATGCTAGGTGCGGTCACAATACGCCCATTGCTGGCTGTCCGGTACGACAAAAACCAGTTCGTCAACGGTGGCTTCACACCCCGCGCGTCCGTCGCAGTACAGACAGGCATCCACGTGTTTCGCGCTTCATGGCAGTCGGCCTTTCGGAACCCGTCGCCCCAACAGCTATTTGGTATAGCGCCGACCGGTATCGCCGGCGACGTAGGCGGGCTGCGCGTCGCTTACCGAACGGCTGGACTTGATACAAACCGGGCCTACCGCCAATCCGACGCTGTCGCCTACCAGCGCAACCCGTCGACGGCTACGCCCCCCCAGCCACTTACCCTATTCAACGACCCACTCCAGACCGAGAAGGTACGCTCGTGGGAAGTTGGCTATAAAGCGTTGATCAACGGAAAACTGGCTGTAGACGCATCGTTCTTCAGCAGTCACTATACCGACCTGATCACCCCTGACGTGATATATCAGCCCCTGTCGGCGACGACTGGCGCGACAGCCCTGCTTATCCCAACCAGCTATCGAACGCTTCTGCTACATCGTAATAGTCCGAATGACTTCTTTGTCCGAGGTGCCAGCATCAGCCTTGATTACAATTTCGCCAGAGGGTACACGCTCAGCAGTAATTTCACCCACCAGATTGGCCTCGTCACCCTGCGCGACGCAGCCGGTACTATCCGTAACGATCTTGCTGGTACACCCATCGTACAGCGGTTGACAAGTGATCCGGCCGTTACCCAACTGGGGCGTACTTACTTTAATTCACCTGCCAATCGCTATACAATTGCCCTGAGTAATCCCTACCTGACCAACCGACTGGGCATGACCCTTGCATACCGCTGGACCGATCGAATGTGGTATGAGCAGGGCGTTACGCAGGGCGATGTGTGGCTTCCAGCCTGGAGCAGCATCGACGCTCAGTTTTCGTGCAAACTACCCGAGTTTAAATCAGTACTGAAGCTCGGCGGCACAAACCTGTTCAACACCTACTACGCGCAGGGATATGGGCTGGCTCGTATCGGCGCCTTATACTACGTCAGCCTCACCTTCGACGAGCTGTCCAGGTGAGGCTGTCCTGTAGTTATCGAATAATCAACAGTTTCTGAGAAACCGCCCGATCTTGTTTCATCCAATAAACCGTGTATTGACCAACCGGTAAGGAGTGTACTGATACACGCTCTTCGTCGCTGGTACAGCGTACAGTCAACACCGTCTGCCCCGCCGTGTTAATAAACGAAACCAGCTGATCTGCTGCCCCGAGGACCATTACAAAGTCTGTTGCCGGATTAGGGTACATCAGTACCTGAACTTCTGTTGCCACCGGCACCAGATCAACGCCAACCCGACCGCCTGCCGAGCCAACTTCGGTAAACGTAAACTTCTGACTGTCGATATCCTGGCACGTGTTCTGAACAATCAATGCGCCATTGGCCGTCGACTGGTTCTGTACATCCAGGCATTTCTGGCTGTGGTTAGCCATGATTTTAAAATACCCGCTTCCCGCATCAATCAACTTGAACTGCTGATTGCCCTGCCCGTTCATCATCCATTGGTTAACCTTTGCGCCATCGGCCGTCGATACATTGGCAATATCGAGTGCTTTACCACTGTTCACTGACTGGATCGTAACGTAGCCCGCGCCAGCCTGTTTCAGTGCCCACTGCTGGTTTTTACCCCCGTTGTATGTCCATTGAATAATCGACGCGCCATCGGCTGTCGACTGACCGGAGACATCGACGTTTTTATCGCTCTGCTTTGCTTTGATGTAATACGTCTTGCCAGCAGTCGGTGCCGTCTGTGTTGGCGTTGGGGTCGGTGCCGGGGTTGGGGTTGGCGTTGGCGTCGCTTCGGCAGCAGATACGTTTCCGGCAGAGAAGCGCAGCTGCTGGATATCAATCGTCCGCTCGTAGTTGCGTCCGTTACACCAGAAAAACAACCGGATCGTTCGTGGATTCTGCACATTCCCACCGGCTTCCAGGGCACCTGTTTTCACAACCGGATAGTTTTGATAGCTGATCGACAGCACCCCCTTTTCCATACTGATGTCAATAGCATCGGCGGCCGTACCGATTGCCGACGCAGGCTCAAAATAGTAGCCCTGCGCAATAGACTGCCCGTTAGCATATGTCCTGACCGGGGTTCTGTTTTCTCCGAAGAAAACCTGTTGGTATAAGCGGGCGAGCACCTTGCCGGCGTTGTCGAGTACCTCAAAATACGACCCACCTGAGTCCGACTGATCGGGTGTACCATTATTAGGATTTGTGTTATCAAACGTAATAACTCCGTTGAGACGCCAGTTGCTCAGCCCGGTGTTGTTGCCTAAATCGCGCGTGACGCTGTAGCGGCTGTTTGGCTTCGAAAAGTTGACATACAGGTCGGGGCTCTCAAGCCGGTTGTACCGCAGGATACTGGTCTTTGCCATCCATTTATTGCCGCCATCCACCACGTTATCAGTAGCCGGATTGCGGTTCCAGCCGGCAGTGCCATTGGCCAGGGTATTGGATGGCGCCAATCCGCTGAGCAGGTCCACCCCATCAGACGTTGTAGTGGCTGTGGCGTACGTATTGATGTTCTTCAGATTGATAACCTGCTCCTGAACCGACTGCAGATTGTCAATGCGCCAGCGATGAATGCCCCCCCAACCTGATTCTTCACCATGGTAGAGATACGTTACACCATTTGAGGCCCGGACTACCGTTCCATAGTATACGTTGCCGGCCATACCGGCCACGGGCCGGCCATCCGGCGCTTCAATCCTGGCTTCAGGCCCTGTCTTACCAAATATGCCCAGCAACAGCCCATTGTCGTACACGTGCTGCCATTTGTTGGTCTGGCTTCCTTTCCAGAACTCACCGTGGTAGTTCCAGAAGATGTGCCGATCCAGTACGGTGATACCACCACCACCGTATTCAACACCGTTGCCAACATCGTAAGCCCCATCGTCGGGGTAAATTCCTTTATAGTCGCTGGTCGTCGCCTGGGCCGTTTTCCACAGCCATTTGTTGTCGCCAACGCGCAGCCCACCAAGATGGTATCCGCCCCCTACAGCACCGTTGATCTTACCGTCATCGAACGAAACCACAACGCCCGACGAAGTCGTCTCACCGGTACGGCCCTGTCCACCATACCAGGCAATCGGTTCACCACCCGAACTAACGGGCGCGCTGGCATACGCCGAAGCGGCTGCCCAGATCGGATCATTGTCAGCGTCGAAACCTGTCAGTCGGCGCGACTCCCAGACCACAGACCCCGATGTTCCATTGAGGTTGTTGGCCGATTGCCGTAGCGAGCCGTCGCTGGCGATATGATAAGTGTAGCGGTTCTGGGCGTCGAAGGCAATCTTGGTTATACGGAGTGGTCCTTTGCCGGGCAATTCAACCAGTACCCATTTGTTATCTGTAAACCGGCGAAGAAAGCCATACACGCGCCCATTTGGCATTGTCAACACATCTCGAAACGTGTTGGTGATGTAGGTGAAATTCACCGTCAGCTTCTCAAAATAGCTGGCCGGTACGCTTGCCCGCCAGTTTTTTGTTAATGTCCACGACCCATTGGTTCCACCCGGCGGCTTGCTGTAGTCGATTGAAAACTCCTGAAATTCGGCCAGCATCCGGCTGGGATTGTTCTGGTCGATATAACAGCTGTAATTATTCTGGAGATACATGATCCGGTCGATGAATGACCGTCCGGCTGAATAATGCTGCATGCGATAGTTACCAGAATCACCTACCCAGAACGATCCGTCGGGTGCAAAGGCCAGAAACGTATCGTTGATAGACCCGCTGACATCGGAAAAATAAAACCTGTCGTCCGAGACGGTCGGATCAGCCCGATAGCCACCCGCCTGGCCGAGCGTCCAGATGGCAGCTCCGGTGCTGTTGCTGAAGGCTTTTACCTGCTGACTGTTTCCGCCATCAGCAACCAGTACCGTCTGATTGTCGGGCGATACAGCCAACGCCATTGGTGCCTGTAAACCCGTCAGCGAGAGCGTTGCCGCCCCCATCGTTCCATCGTCATTGACTACATACTGACTAACTGACTGACCATTGATAACCCACAGTCGATCCTGGCCATCAACCGCCAGTCCGGCGGCATCGTTGAAAAACAGCGATCGTACTAGTGCGCCAGTCGTTTTATTTAACACCCGTATCTGATGCTGCGCTTTGTGTGACACAAACAGGTATTTGCCATTCTTCTGAACAGCCATACCGGTTATGGTTCCATTGGCATCATTGATGACGTCGATAGCCGACGTATAGGTTCGCCCCATGACCATCTTTACTGGCTGGCCGCTGGCAAACGACTGTTCCCCGTCGTCACTAGTGCGCGTGGCGAATACAAACCAGTTGTTTCCATTGTTGTAGCCATCGTAGCCGGCCCAGTAGACCTGTTTCCCATCCGTTGCGACAAACAGGGTCGCCTGGTCGGTACTTCCTTTGGGAAAAAAGTCAATGCGCTGCTGTGGACTTGTCAAAGCCAGTTTGGCCTGGGAGGGATTACCTTCGGCATAGCCCGCGCCGTAGTAGGCGTAGTTACCAGCGATGGCCATACCTTTAGTGCGCAAAAAGGCGCGTTGTAACGCATTTCCCTGACTATTCCCAAACGATGAGTTGCCCAATACACCTTCCCAGGTGTAGGTTACATTATTGGACAACAAGCGAATATCATAATTAGCTGATGACACAGTCTGCCCCTTGTCATCAAGCCCGTCCCAATATTTGGTATACGTTCCGGCGTCCAGCGAAACACCACTCCAGAGCGTGCGGACCAGCACACCGTCTCTGGTGAAGACACCAGCGCTTGTTCGGTTCTTACCCGAGAGCGAAAATGTAAATGGGATGGAGCGCTTTGTTTGTGCGTGACACACAAGAGCAAATACGAATAACAGAGCAACCAGCGTTGTCCTTACACAATACTTTTTCACGATCAACAAAGTTTATTTTACGGCGTACGGTAGCACGAAGATATAGCGGACATTTTTTGTTTACGCTACTCATTTACAGATTATTAGAATAATATATTTATTTATCTTTTAATGAAAAAAGTAAATAAATACGTCAAAAATGCGACCTAGAATTATTATATATAATCATATAATAATTCTTTCTAAGAACTCTCAAATTGGTACCCTATGATACTGTTTCATGTTTTTATTTTATATTTTGTTAACTAATATTAATTTTAGTAAACAAAAACATAAATGATACCAAAAGCCATACGGAACCACGCACAAAAAATAAAAATCCGGCGGTTCGGCGGGATGATGTACGGCCGCCCATTGAGCCACCATAAACCATCCCGCCGAACCGCCGGATTGCTATAAACCGTAAATCGACTATTCTACCGTTACCGATTTGGCGAGGTTACGGGGTTGGTCGACGTTGCGACCGCGCATGACCGCGATGTCGTAAGCCAGCAGTTGCAGCGGAATAACCGACACCAACGGCATGAGCATCTCATGTACGTTCGGAATCTCGATCGTGAAGTCGACCATGCCGGGTAGCAGCGTGTCTCCTTCGGTTGTGATGGCAATGACGCGCCCTTTGCGGGCTTTCACCTCATGAATGTTCGATACCACTTTCTCGTACGAGCTGTCCTTGGTGGCGTTCACGACAACGGGCATGTCTTCATCGATCAGGGCGATGGGGCCGTGCTTCATCTCGGCGGCCGGGTAGCCTTCCGCGTGGATGTAGCTGATCTCCTTGAGCTTTAATGCACCTTCCAGCGCGACGGGAAAATTCAGTCCCCGGCCGAGGTAGATGAAGTTCCGGGCGTAGGTGAAGATGTATGCGATCTCCTTGATCTTATTGGCCGACTGAAGCACCTTTTCCACCTTCGCGGGTATGCTTTCCAGTTCAACCAGCAACTGCCGGAACAGGGAGTCAGAGATGGTGCCTTTACGCTTAGCTGCTGCCAGCGCCATCAGTGTAAGCACCGTCACCTGCGCGGTGAAGGCTTTTGTACTGGCAACGCCAATCTCGGGTCCGGCGTGCGTATAGGCCCCAGCGTGCGTCGCCCGTGCAATCGACGAGCCGACTACATTACAAACGCCGAAGATGATCGCGCCTTTCGACTTCGCCAGTTCGATGGCCGCCAGCGTATCGGCTGTTTCACCCGACTGGGAAATGGCAATGACGATATCCCCTTCTTTGATAATTGGGTTGCGGTACCGGAATTCCGACGCGTACTCGACCTCGACCGGGATACGGGCCAGTTCTTCGAAGATGTATTCGGCCACCAGCCCCGCGTGCCACGACGTGCCGCAGCCTACGATCACAATCCGTTTTGACTTTGCCAGCTTGTCCATGTAGTCGCGCAGACCACCGAGCTGCAACAGACCAGTCTCGGCCTGCACCCGCCCCCGCATGGAATCGGCGATGGAGCGGGGTTGCTCGAAAATCTCCTTGAGCATGAAGTGATCGTAGCCGCCTTTCTCGATGGCTTCCAACTCCAGTTCTACACGTTGTACGTAGGGCGTCGTGATCGTGTTGTCAAGCGTAACGACCCGTAGATTACCGTCTTTGATAACCGCGATTTCGTAGTCGTTCAGGTAAATTACTTCCTTCGTATACTCGACAATCGGGGTCGCGTCGGAGGCCAGGAAATACTCGTCTTCACCTACGCCAATCACCAGCGGTGAGCCTTTACGGGCGGCAATCAACTGGGTTGGCTCGGCTTCGTTCATTACGACGATGGCGTACGCTCCCACTACTTCCTGCAGGGCGAGCCGAACGGCTTCTTCCAGCGTGCCGCCAGCGTTCTCCCAGATGTCTTCGATAAACTGCCCCAACACCTCGGTATCCGTCTGACTCGCGAACGTGTGTCCCTTGTCGAGCAGCCGTTGCTTGATAGCCGCGTAGTTTTCAATGATTCCGTTATGGATGATGGCCAGTTTGCGGTGAAACGAATAATGCGGATGGGCGTTGACGTCGTTGGGTTCGCCATGGGTAGCCCAACGGGTATGCCCCATGCCGATGTACGACTGGACCGCTTTGCCCGCTAGCTCCTGCTCCAGCGCCGAGACTTTTCCTTTTTTCTTGTAGACGGTCAGTCCGCTATCATTCATCAGCGCAATACCGGCACTATCGTAGCCCCGGTATTCGAGCCGTTTCAATCCTTTAATGACAAGCGGACACGCATCGCGATGCCCCACGTAGGCCACAATTCCACACATAATCAGTCTGTTAAAATAGGTTTATCAAGGTAGTTGAATCCTGAGATTCAGTAGTAAAGTAATGCAAAAAGCCGGGAAACCCCGGCTTTTTGTCGTCGAATAGTATTACGTGGTAATACGATCAGCTCACCAGTTGGTTGTACAGATTGTAGTACCGTTCGGTCACGTCTTCGTCGTCGGCGCTGTCGAATTTGTGCTCCGGCAGGTCGTTCAGAATGGCGTTCAGGCTCTCGCTCGACTCCTCTTCGGCGCGAACAACCGCGTCGGCATAGGCACAGCCAATGCGGGTGAAGCCCAAGAAATCGGCGCTTTTCAACTCCGACAGCATCGAATCGTCAATGTCCATCATCCGGGCTTTTTCCAGAATATCGCCATCAAAGCGGTGCTCGAACGCATTGTTATAGACGGTGAAAACCGACTTGGTGTCTTTGAACATGGGGTCGTTCTTGTACGTCGTTTTCAGATACAGCGGAATCAGCGAGGTCATCCAGTCGCTGCAGTGAACGATATCCGGCGCCCAACCGAGCTTTTTCACTGTCTCCAGAACGCCTTTGCAGAAGAAAATAGCCCGTTCGTCGTTATCGTCGTAGAACCGGTTCTCTTTGTCATGGAAAACGTACTTCCGCTGGAAATAGTCTTCGTTATCGATAAAATAGACCTGTAGTTTAGCCGTTGGAATGGATGCGACCTTTATAATCAGGGGTTTCTCTTCATCACCGACAGCGATATTGATGCCCGATAGCCGTACTACT
>JAKONH010000392.1 GCA_022702045.1 Spirosomataceae bacterium | reverse complement strand
TGATAATGACCGTTTTCATAAAGCAAAAGCCCGGCTGATAAACCGGGCTTGGGTATGGCTGTGAGGAAAAATCCAGAAACAATCGTACCGCCCGTCGTTAACGGCGGTGATGAACATAGGCAACTGTCTGGTAGTAACTCATGTAGCAAAAGTACCGGACGCAGGGCGCAAAATCAACCGCTAGCTCGAAACTGTCTACGGTTCTATGGGCCGGATTCGTATCTTCTATGGGGTAACCGTTGTAAAATTACCGATCAGGTCGTCGATACGCTCCGTCAGCAGTTTGATCAAGAGCTGCTTCATTGTCTCCATCTCTTTCTACTGGTAACGAAGAAACACAATACTGACTCCCCGAACGTTGTGTGCGAAGACCCACTCACCGAAGTCTTTATCTTCCGTTAGGATAATCCGAGGTGGTACACGCGAGAGAAAAAGCACATCTTCATCCCGCATACCGCTGTTCGATTCGTCGATTGAATAGACGTCAATACCTAGTTCACGAACCGCCCGAATCAAAGCATGATCAATATTTTCGTCGGCTAAGATCATGCTGCGTTAAGCATGATGACTTCTTCACTCGCTAACACATTCGACGCATACTGGAACACGGCCAGTATATCATCCGGTGTAAGCGTCGGATACATTGCAAGCAAATCGGTGGTAGTAGCCCTTTCTGAAAGTTTGTGTAATAGCAGCTCAACCGTAATACGAGTACCTCTTATGACTGGCTTTCCCAACATAACCCTGTAATCGGCGTGAATACGATCAGTATAATTCATAGCTATACAATGTAATCAGTAATTGAGCTATCTCAAACAGCAGGGTGCCACTTCGGCGATCCGATGTTTGGGACACGTTATGCGGTAACTGTTTCAACTGATGCCGACTGCAGGGCTTTCCGGACCGCCGGGGCGACTTTCGTACCAAACAGTTCGATCGACCGTAGATTTTGCTTGTGCGAAATCAGGTGCCCACCGATCATTTGACCGAGGTAGCGCGTGTTCTGAAACAGCTCGTGAAAATGTAGGATCTTATCGATTACCTGCTGCGGACTACCGACCATGAGCGGCCCGTATTTCCGTGTCTGCTCATATTGTTCACGGCTAATGGGGGGCCAGCCCCGCTCCCGCCCCACCCGGTTCATCAACAATTCGTAGGGTGGCCAGAACTCGTTCGATGCCTGCTGCGACTCGTCGGCAATATAGAACTGAGAGTTAGCTGCCAGTTGTAGCTTAGTCACGTCGTGACCAGCCTGCGCAGCCGACTCCCGGTACAGATTTATGAACGGTACGAATCGTTCGGGTGTACCACCTAGCATGGCTACTGTCATCGGCAGATTGAGCCGGCCAGCACGTACTGCCGACGCGGGCGTACCACCCACGGCAATCCAGATCGGTAGTTTGGGCTGAAGCGGACGGGGATAGATACCAGCCTGTTTTAGTGGTGCCCGGAGCTTGCCTGACCACGTCACCTGCTCGCTTTCGTTGATTGCCAACAACAGGCTTAGCTTCTCCGTGAACAGCTCGTTGTAGTCGCTCAGATCGTAGCCGAACAGCGGAAACGACTCGGTAAAAGAGCCACGCCCGGCCAGAATCTCCGCCCGACCATTCGAGATCAGATCCAGCGTGGCGAAGTTTTGAAACGTACGTACCGGATCGGCGGAACTCAACACCGTTACCGCGCTTGATAGCCGAATATTCTTTGTCTGAGCCGCTGCTGCTGCCAGTATCACTTCGGGGGCCGAAATGATGAAGTCGGGGCGGTGGTGCTCGCCTAGGGCAAACACGTCGAGTCCAACTTCATCGGCCAGTTTTATTTCTTCCAGCAGGTCCTGCATCCGCTGATGCGCGTTGACAGCCTGCCCTGCTTTATTATCGGGATTTACCTCTCCGAAACTACTGATGCCCAGTTCCATATATTTCCAGAAGTATTAGATGTAGATACATCATTTTAACCGCTAACACAGGCATTTTACAAAACGTGCCCGTGTTTATCAGAAGAGACTACCTTGTACAACCTTCGGTTGCAAAACGGGTTCGCGCAGGCTGAGCCCGCAATGCTTGTTCAGTTCACGAACCCAGTACAGTATTAGTTCGGGAGCGGTGTCGTTATCGGCTCCGCCGTGGATGAATAAGTAAGCCGTCTGCAGCCCTTTTTCAAACCACGTTTTCAGCCGCTGTATCCAAGCATCCGTGCGGCTATAATCAGTCGGGTGGCCTTCGTTGGCAATGAAGCGAAGGGTTAATACCGGGCTGCTCAATCCCATGTGTAACACGTCACGTCGACCCGCTACGTCCGTGATGACGACGTGCCGACGCAGGGCGTATAGTCGTTCGAGTGTTTGCGACCAAAGGGCGGCTTTACTAAACCAGTCGGGATGCCGGAATTCGACGGCTACGTTCAGTTCGTCGGGCAAATGTTTTAGGTAACTTTCCAGCACCGGCCATTTATCGGGTCCAAAATGGGGCGGTAGTTGCAGGAAACTCATGCCCAGAAATTCTTCCAGTTGCAGCACCGCGTTGACAAATTCTTCGGTTTGCCCTTCGGTCGCTACCAGTTGCCGGTCGTGACTGATCAGCTGCGGAAACTTGGGGCAGTATGTAAAGCCTGGCGTCGCTTCGGTTTTCCACTTCTCAATCATACCTGGCGTCGGAATCTGATAATGCGTCAGATTCAGCTCAATGGTATTGAACTGCCGGGTGTAGTAGTGCAGAAAGTCTTTGTCTTTCGCGTTCGTCGGATAGACTTTCCCAACGTAATCTTTATTGGCCCAGATCGGTCCGCCGATATGAACCTGCGGTCGGACGGCGGGTTCAACGTCTGTCCAGACCCGTGCATTAAACGGATTACCGGGCGGCAGCGCGAAGCTAATTGTGTCTAGATTAGGGACTTTTCCGAATTCCATAGCTGTTGAGATGAAGTAACCTAGCAAGTAAAAATACGGCTTGTTTGTTTGAAAGTCTACTGGAATACCGTCCTGTTTAACCCGGTAAACAACGGACGAATTCGCCAGCTTTCGGCAAAACGCATTTCCCGTAAATCGCCCAAATTCAGCGTCCGTCCGGTATTTCCCGCGACGGGCTTATTTTTGTAGTCAAATCGGGCAAAGGCCCGCTCTAACGAATGATCGCCAAGACATACTCACCCCAGGACATTGAAGCCAAATGGTATCAGTACTGGCTCGACAATAAGCTGTTCAAATCGACGCCCGACGAGCGGGAGCCCTACACCATCGTGATTCCGCCACCCAACGTCACGGGGGTGCTGCACATGGGCCACATGCTTAACAACACCATTCAGGACGTGCTGATCCGGAAGGCGCGGATGGAAGGCAAGAACGCCTGTTGGGTGCCCGGTACCGACCACGCGAGTATTGCCACCGAAGCTAAAGTCGTGGCGATGCTGGCTGAGCGCGGCATCAAAAAGCAGGACCTGACCCGCGACGAGTTTTTGGCGTACGCCTGGGAGTGGAAAGAAAAGTACGGCGGCATCATCCTGAGTCAGCTGGCCAAGCTCGGCGCATCCTGCGACTGGGATCGGACCCGCTTCACGATGGAGCCGGACCTGTATCAGTCGGTAATCGACGTGTTCGTCGATCTATACGAAAAAGGATTGATCTACCGAGGTATCCGTATGGTCAACTGGGACCCACAGGGACGCACGGCGGTATCCGACGAAGAAGTGATCACCAAGGAAGTACAGCAGAAACTCGTGTACATACGGTACGCCGTCAAAGGTAGTACGACCGATACGGGTGAACCTGACTATATCACGATTGCGACCGTTCGGCCAGAAACGATCATGGCCGATGCAGCCATCGCCGTCAACCCAAACGACGAACGCTACACGCATCTGCATGGCAAAACGGCGATTATCCCGTTGATTAACCGGGAAGTACCAATCATTACGGATGAGTACGTCGCGATGGACTTTGGAACGGGTGGGCTGAAAGTAACGCCCGCCCACGACCCCAACGATTACAGTCTGGGCATCAAACACAATCTGCCGGTTCTCGACATCCTGAACGACGACGGTACACTAAATGAGAAAGCGCAGATTCTGGTCGGGCAGGATCGATTCGCAGCCCGGAAAGCCATCATCAAACTACTGGACGAAGCGGGGTACTTAGTCAAAACCGAAGACAACAAGTCAAACGTCGGGACGTCGGAGCGGACGGGTGCAGTCATTGAGCCGAAGCTGTCGTTGCAGTGGTTCCTGAAGATGGAGCAACTGGCCAAGCCGGCCCTCGACGGTGTTATGGACGACACGATTCAGTTGGTTCCGCCGAAGTTCAAGAATATGTACCGGGTCTGGATGGAGAATGTCCACGACTGGTGTATCAGCCGACAACTGTGGTGGGGGCAGCGCATTCCGGCGTACTACCTGCAGGACGGCACCGTGGTCGTAGCCCGCAGCAAGCACGAAGCGTTGGAAAAAGTGCAGCACGAGAAACTGCTGTTCGCCATGACCGAAGCCGATCTAACGCAGGACGAAGACGTACTCGACACTTGGTTCTCGTCGTGGCTGTGGCCGATTTCTGTATTCAACGGTATCGAAGAACCCAATAACCCAGACATAAACTATTACTACCCGACCAACGACCTGGTTACAGCGCCGGAGATTCTGTTTTTCTGGGTGGCCCGGATGATTATTGCCGGCTACGAGTACAAAGGTGAAGCGCCGTTTAAAAACGTATACCTGACGGGTATCGTCCGCGACAAGCTGGGCCGAAAAATGTCGAAATCGCTGGGAAACTCCCCCGATCCGCTCGACCTGATTGATCAGTACGGGGCCGACGGTGTTCGAACGGGCATGCTGTTCAGTTCACCCGCCGGTAACGATTTGCCCTTCGATGAAAAACTAGTTGAGCAGGGCCGTAACTTCAGCAACAAAATCTGGAATGCTTTCCGGCTGGTTAAGGGTTGGACGGTATCAGAAACGGCCAATGCTGGTGCCAATGCGCTGTCGGTCCACTGGTTTGATGCAAAGCTGAACGCGACGCTGGCTGAGATTGAAGATCTGTTCAGCAAGTTTCGCATTTCCGACGCGCTACAGGCCATTTACAAACTAATCTGGGACGACTTCTGTGCACAGTATCTTGAGCTGATCAAGCCGGCTTACGACACAGAAGCCGGTGCAGCGCAGCCCATTGATAAGGAAACGTTCGACGCGACGATCGATTTCTTCGAGCAGCTGATGTGCTTGGCGCATCCGTTCATGCCGTTTATCACCGAAGAAATCTGGCAGGACATCCGCGAACGACGGGAAGGCGATAGCATCTGCGTAGCCCCTTTCCCAAAGGCCGGTACCGTCGATCAGCAGATTCTAACGGATTTCGATACGCTGTTCGGGATTGTGTCGAACATTCGGAACGTCCGAAACACAAAGCAGCTGTCGCCTAAAACCGAACTGCCACTAGCCATCCGCACGGCCGACAGTCAGCGGTTCAATACGCTGGAGCCCCTGATTCAGAAAATGGCGAATGTGTCGGCGATTACATATACGAGCGAGAAAACCGAGGGAACCGCGTTCCTGATCAAGGCCGACGAGTTCTTCGTCAACTTGGCGGGAGAAGTCGATGCAGAGCAGGAAATCACCAACGCGCAGAAAGAACTCGACTACCTGACCGGTTTCCGCGAATCGACACTAAAAAAGCTGTCGAACGAGAAGTTTGTTGCCAACGCCAAGCCCGAACTAGTCGAGCGCGAACGGCAGAAGCTGGCCGACGCTGATGCTAAAATTCAGGCCCTGAACGAACGGCTGCAAAGCCTGACAGCCAATAGATAAGCACTCACATCAGGTGACTAATTGTGCTGTGGTTCGGTGATTTCGGTTGCCGAACCACAGCGCTTTATGGACAACCAGCACAGCGCCACTAGGCTAACTCTTAGTCGTTTTCTTAATTTTAGTCATAAAATAATGAAAATCATTCTATTTTTG
>JAKONH010000213.1 GCA_022702045.1 Spirosomataceae bacterium | reverse complement strand
GTGTGTCGTCATGAACCCTTCGTCGATAATGCCGACGATGACCGAACTCGACCCGGTTTTATTGTTGGCCCAGGCCGTTCCGGCTGCAGTACCAAACTGGTTGGTAGGCGACGTAGACGGACCGTACATACCCCACAGCGAGCCATTAGTGTACAAGGGGTCGTTAGACGTGGCCTGATGCGTGTAGACGAAGTTAGGCTCAGCGTACTCTACGCCCGGGACGCCGTTCAGCAGGCTTAGTACCTGCGCAATTTCTTTGCTTGTTTTTACCCGCAGAATACCATCGCTACTACCGGCTTCCTGCATGGTTTTGGTCAAAATCGTCTCGGCAACGGTCCCACCGATCAGGTTCAGAATCGGCAGGCGACTAACCGCACTCAGCCCTTTCGTGAATTTGATCAGCACCTCACCCGGCACGTATTGCTCACCGGTTGCCAAGCGCGCACCCGCCGTTGCGTTTGCCGGCTTGGGCGTCTCGATATCGAGATCTGATTTACAGTTGCTGACGAGGAAGCCTGTTGCCAGCACGGCCGTTACCATGCCCAAACGATTCATTACAGATTTCAGCATAACTAGTGGTCTTAGAGTTGATTGAGTGTATTTTTAATTGGTCTTTAACTTCACAACAATACGTTGTTCTGCTTAGTATAGATTCCTCATAGTATTTATTAATTTTTTTACATAATTATATATTTTATGTATCCTATTGATTTACAATCAACTACATCTTTTACCACTCAGTAAATTTTTTAGTTAAAATTTCGATGACATAGCAACATGTTACCCCAATTTAGGCACACCGACTATGTACAGATCGAACCCACCCTTACCACCCGGCCGGTTTGAGGAGAAGATCATCAGTTGATTGCTGAACTGCTGAGGGATACGCGCCAGAATCGGTCTGTACTCATCGTTTACCGAGTTGATAGTCGGGCCAAAATTGACGGGTTGTCCCCACTGTTTTCCGTCCCACAGGCTGTAGTAAAGATCGAATCCCCCATACCCACCCGGCCGGTTTGAGGAAAATACCAGTCGGTCGCCGTCGATGAACGGACATTTGTCATCAGCCGACGACGACAAGCTGGACACCTTCTCAACAGGCGTACCTGTTATCAGGGGTAATTGATCCTGAAGCGTGGTCACGCCCATGGCAGGCAACGTAGCTTTGTAGAGATCAAATGACCCTTCCCGATTCGATGTAAAATAAACAGAACCATAGGTTGCGTCGAACGTCGGATAAGCATCATCGGCCGACGAGTTTAGGAATGGCACGGGGACCGGCGTGCTAAACCCTTTGTCGCCAATAGACATCAGTACGCCCGAAGCAGATCTGGGCTGCGCCTGATAGTTGTGTGTCAGATAGATGTCCAGATCACCAGATCGGTCTGATGCAAACAGCATCAGGTATTCCCCCCTGTGCGACCCGCCTGACGGATCATTGCGACTTATGATGTCATAGTCGTAGGAGCGAATGTACGGTCCCAGCTCATTTGCGGTTGAGTTCGCCATACTAGTCGCCCAGGTGAGCGGATTTTGCTCTTCGATGGCACTCAGTCCACCGTACGGTTTCGTCGTAAACGTAAACTTGCCTTTTCGGAGATCGTAGGTTACCTCCAGCGCTTCATGGATAAAATTAAAGTCAGAGCGGCCACCCCGTTTCGACGAAAAGACCAGTGCCATCACATCGCCAGCCACTTTCGACGTCGAATTATAATCGTCGTCGGCTGAATTGATGTCAGCCAGATTTATTGGAGATTCAGGAAATACCCCTTCTTTGTAGCCAGGTTCGAAGAGGTCGCAGCTGCATACAACGATTAGCAGGCAGACCAACAGCAGTATATGTTTCATAGTGATTTGTCTAGTCACTGTGCGGAGTCGATCTACCATCAAATCGTTGGGAGTCAACAGCTCGTAAAGCAAAATATACTGACCTTTTCGTACTTTAGAGTTGGCAAATTGAGCGGCCAGTACGCCTGCCGACGGTACTGTTCCGCTCCTCCGCGTTCTGCCTGATCAATCCTACATACATGACGCCCGACGTACTTACCTCTCCTGTCGAACCAGCAAACCGTCAGCGCCTGGACCGCTGGAGTGCGCAGTTGTTGCACCTATCCAGCCTGCTGCTAGTCACCACGGTATGGATCAGTGCGGCTTTATTTGGCCTATACATTCTGGCATACTATGCGTCGGCGCTTTATCAGGGCGACATGGCCCGCTGGAATCAGGTGCTACCTCGCCTGTACGAGCAAACGACCACGGCAGCGACTACAGGAATCGGGCTGCATTTTGCCGCTGGGGGTGTTATTCTGATTCTGGGCAGTATTCAACTTGTCGATTCCGTGCGCGCACGTTTTCCGGCCGTACACCGCTGGATTGGTCGCGTATACGTGGTAGCCTGTGTCGTTGCGGCCCTCGGCGGCCTGACGTTTATTCTGATGAAAGGTACAATCGGCGGTTCGATGATGAATATCGGTTTCGGTTTATACGGCTTGCTTATGCTGGCAGCAGCCGTCGCGACGTACCGATATGCGGTGCTGGGTGATATGGAGCAACACCGTGCCTGGGCGCTCCGACTGTACGCGCTGGCGATTGGTTCGTGGCTGTATCGAATCGAATACGGCTTTTGGGTTATGCTCACCGACGGGCTGGGCCACACCAAAACGTTCGACGGCTGGTTCGATCGGTTTATGGCGTTTTTCTTTTACCTGCCTAACCTACTCGTCGTCGAAGTATTCGTTCGGGCGAGTCGCCGACGGGCAGCACCCATCACCCGAATTGCGGGCTCGCTCGTTCTGTTAGCGGCCACGACCTTCCTGATCGTTGGCACCTATTACTTCACATTATACTATTGGGGCCCGGCCATCATCAACTGGGTGACAGGCTCCCGGCAGGTGTTGGGTCAATAAAAAGGGTGGCTTGCCCGGACTCCGCCGGATTAGCCACCCTTTCCCTGTAAGTCAGGCAACTACTTCACCTCGCCAACCATATCGCCGGGCACGACCCACTGATCAAATTCCTCAGGGGTCAGATAACCGAGTTGTACGGCCGTTTCTTTCAGTGTTGAGCCGTTTTTGTGAGCGGTTTGCGCAATCTCGGCCGCTTTGTAATAGCCGATTTTAGTGTTCAGCGCCGTAACCAGCATCAGCGACGAATCAACGTGTTTCTTGATATTGGCTTCGATTGGCTCGATACCTTCAGCACATTTATCGTTGAACGACACGCAGACATCGCCGATAAGCCGGGCCGAATGCAGGAAATTAGCGATCATCACTGGCTTGAACACATTTAGCTCGAAATGACCGTTCATCCCGCCGATATTGATCGCAACGTCGTTACCCATCACCTGTGCAGCCACCATCGTCATGGCTTCGCACTGCGACGGATTTACCTTACCGGGCATGA
>JAKONH010000212.1 GCA_022702045.1 Spirosomataceae bacterium | reverse complement strand
CAGCTTTAGAATCGCGCCCGGTGCCGCATCCGACTTGGCGTAGGTCAGGGCGTAGATATTGTTGAGCGTGTTGAACAGAAAATGCGGGTTGATCTGCGATTTAAGAAACGCCAGTTCTGCCTGATTTCGCTCGGTCAGCAGGGCATCGCGCTCCCGTTGGTGAATGAGCCAGTCTTCGATCAGTTTAAGCGCGGCACTGGTACCCAGCACGGAGGGCATGAAATACGCATTGTCCTCAACGTAGTACAGGAGCGATACGTCGGGGGGATAGTTCGTGGTGTTGAGTACGTACCAGTACAGTACCTGTTCGATCAGGTAACGCATTGTGCAGAAGACCAATAGCGTACCGAAGGTGCCAGGAAGAATTAGCCACCAGCGCCGTCGATTCAGAAAAGGATGGAGTACCTGCGTATGCTCGAACCAGACGGCGACCCAGAAGGTCGTGCTGAACGACATGCCCAGCGAATTGAACGAAAAGGTCTGACTCGTTGAATTATACGCAATGCTCAATTGAGCAATGGCCCAAATCAGTACATACGCCAGCGTACGCAGTCGATTATAGGGCGCAAGAAAAGAAGGCAGTTGGATAGCCATAAGGGGTATATAAATCAGTCTACGAACTACGTCAGCGAAGGATACAGGCGCAAGCCTAATCGACCAACGCCCGCTTTCGGCCGACCAATGGCTTATGCGTAACAAACGGGCGTTGGTCGGATCGGTACAGGGTTGGCCGAGGTGAATAGTAGGTTGGTCGAATACGGTGAGATAGGGGTTTCTCGAGGCTACACCTTTGATCCATCAATCACCGAAAAACACGCTACGATCATGAAAATGCTTATCACTACCACCCTCCTCCTGCTCTCCTTACTTGCCACGAGTTATGCGCAAAAAAGCAATAAGCCCGTCGAGGTGCTGATGATTGGCACGTCGCATGGCTACGGAAAAAAGCCGGTTGAAAAGTTCGACTCTGTCATCAACAAAGCCTACGCCTTCCGCCCTGATGCCGTTTTCGGCGAATGGTTGTCCGGTGACGACTACGATGCGATTCCTGATTACTGGAATAAAGCGACTATTGAAAAGCGGCTGGCGTATCTGAAAAGTCGCCCCTACGTAGACGCCACAGATGCCGATAAGCAGATTCGGGAATCGTATAAACTGCTACGTAAACACCCCAACTTTCATCAGGTTCGCATGCGGCTGGCACGGGCGCTGTATCTGAAACGCGACTTTGGCAACGCAGCTTACCAACTGTACCGGCTCGACCGGGCCCGGCCTGCCTTTGGTGACGAAGAGAGAGCGACTTACCTGACTATACTGGGCGTACCTGATTCACTGTATCGCAACCGTACCAACGAATACCACAATATTCTCTTCCCGCTGATCGACAAGCTGGGTCAGGACAAAATTCTGCCTATGGACAGTCAGCGGCACGATAAAAACTGGAGCGAAGCTTGGGGAAAAGCGGATTCGCTGGTTCGTATCTGGGAAAAAGGGTTAGACTCTACTTCTGTTGACGGGAAACGGTACCGTGCATTGCAAAAACGGACCAGCGAACTGGAAGCAGCCGGAAGTAAGGCTGCACAGGCAGGCATGGCTACTATTGCCTTCAACAGTTCTGAGGGGGACGAATACCTGAATATCGTGAATTTCTATGGTGCTCGTCGGATGTTCGGCGCGGCTGGTTTTCCCGAAGCGGCCTTAAATGAAATGCTTCGTCAATGGCAGTTCCGTAACGACGATATGGCGCATAACGTAGTCAATCGGGCGCGGGCCGCCGGGGCCAAGCGGGTTGTCGTGGGGGTAGGGGCGAACCACCGTAAAATCATGGTAGACATTCTGCGAACCATCCCCGGGGTGACCGTTTATGAATTTAATGCGTACGATGGAAGATAAATAGAGGGCTGATTATCAAAAGTTTAAGTGCGAAATTGAAAAGTTTCTGCTAATTTTTTTCAAGGCCGTGCAACCGAAAGCCAGATACTTTACATCTACTAATCAAAACGGCGGAAGTAGCTACAAGCCCGAATCAGTAAAAATCAACGTTCCTAAAAATATAAACTGTACACAGTGCCATGAACATATTCAAACACCTCCTCGCTTCGGCCCTGATCGCTACTTCGGCTGCTTCATTCGCCCAAACCAGCGTTACGATAACCACTACCGAATCAACAAAATCTGATTCTACAGTCGTCGATTCAACGGTTGTTCAGTCTTCGGATAATACGTCGACAACCGTTGTTGTCAGAAAGAACACAACTCGCCCAATCGAGCGTATCGTCAGCAACTTTAGTATCTATGTCGGCTTCAACGGCTTAGGCGGTGATCTTCCCGCTGGCTACGACCTCCGGCCAATCGGGTCACGCTTCATTGCCCTCGCCTGGCAAAAGCGTATTCCTCTGATCACAAGCGGCTCGACCAAACTGCGGCTGATCACAGGACCCGAAGTTGCCTGGAACAACTTTATGTTTGAAGGCCGCAACTTGCTGACCCGGCAAAACGGTCAACTGGTTATCAACCAAGCCGATGTTGACCTGCGGAAAACCAAGCTCGTCACGACGCAGCTTAATCTGCCGGTGATGCTGAGCGTCAGCGCCCGCTCGGGCTTCTCCATCAGTGCCGGGGCTTACATTGGTATGCGGCTGGACAGCTATACCAAAGTAAAGCCCGAAGGTGGCTCAGCCGTTCGTAGCCATAGTTCCTTCAATTTAAATCCGGTACGTTGGGGCTTTATAACCGAAATTGGTTTCCGGGGATGCGGCAAGTTGTTTGGTCGCTACGAGCCGAACAGTCTGTTCCGCACCGGCGAAGGCCCAAACGCCAGTGTCTGGTCAGTAGGTATCAAATTGTAAGCGCAGCAACGAGGGCCGTCGCGGATCACCGACGCGACGGCAGTGAGTCGGCGGCAATCAGGCCCGCATACTGTACTGGCTGCCTGTAGATCGTTGTGTTCAGCAACCGCCACTCCAGTACCCCGACCACGTCATACCGTATGCGTCGATTAGGGCGAGGGCTAATAAGCAGATCGATTGGTGGCAATATAAGCTGAGTTGCAGACCCAGGAGCGCAACGGATTAATTCACTCGTACTGAATCGCCGGATTGGCCCGGGTACAGCCAGCTATGTTGTGATAGACGAGTTAGTGGCAGATCAAGTAAGTCACGATCATCGTACACTGATCAGTTAAGCACCAATTCCGACGAAGCAATTGTCGTTCGGCGCGGGGGTGCAGACTCGCGAAACGGCCCACGACTAGTTGTACAAGTCATCAGCGTCACGACACAAAGAGCAACGCTGGCGCTTCGGCTGTACTGCCGGTCAAAAAGTTGCAGACAACGGTACCAGCCAAACAGCAGGCCCAATATAAGTGCGCCGTTCAACAAACCCAGAGTACGTAGAGGAATGCCATAAGTAGGAGCGGAAAGTTGCAAAAAAATACGGCAAATAACCGCGCTCATGCAACATCCGCTTTTGTTACGTCTCTTTGTGTCGATCTCCTTCCCTGTCACTTCATCGTAATTCATTTCTGCCATTCGTCAGCCCGATTGAACCACTCATGTAAGATAAGGTACTTTGCTATACATGCTACCTACCTTTGTTAAGTACTTAGTAATCGCAGGGACATATCCTTAATGCCTGATCCATCGCTATGAAAACGTTCGTCTCCTTTCTATTTTTTGCCTTATATAGTGTGTCGGCCGCTAACAGTCAGCCGATTAACCGGGGTACGGTTCGTGGAAACGTAAATGCCACAACCGGAAAAGCACTGGAATTTACGACCATGATGCTGCTTAAATCGACTGATTCAACACTGGTAAAAGGCGTTGTCAGTGATGTTGATGGAAAATATCTGTTCGAAAACGTGGGGGCTGGGAAGTACCTGGTATCGGCGCAACAGCTTGGTTTTCGCAAAACGTACAGTGCTCCATTCACCATTGACGAAGCGCAACCAGCCCTTGAATTGCCCACCCTGACGATGACCGACGAGTCAAAAAGCCTAGCCGAAGTTAACGTTGTTGCGAAAAAACCGTTCATCGAGCAGCAGGTCGATCGGATGGTGCTAAACGTGGAAAACAGCATCGTGTCGAGTGGTAATACGGCCTTGGAAGTACTGGAGAAAGCCCCCGGTGTAACAATCGACCGGCAGAACGATCAGATTCAATTGAAAGGCAAAGCCGGAGTTATTGTTTACATCGACGGCAAGCAGACTTACCTCTCTCAGCAGGAAGTATCGAACCTGCTCAAGAATACGCCCAGTGACAACATCGCCAGCATCGAGATCATTACGAACCCCGGGTCCAAATACGACGCGGCCGGTAACTCAGGCATCATCAATATCAAGATGAAGAAGAATAAAAACCTGGGTACCAACGGATCAGTTATCCTGAATTCGGGTTACGGCTGGGTACGCGACCTGAACGGAAATCTGCTGAATCGGCCCAAAGGCGGTGCCACGGTCAACCTCAACCACCGCACCAGCAAAGTCAACCTGTTTGCTAACTACACGTACTTCAACCGGACCAGCAACAACAGCAACGAACTCGGGCGGGTGATTACCTACAACGGTCGCACCAACTATTTCGATCAGCTATCGTTCCGGCCCAGCCAAAGTGTCAACCAGTCGTTCAAAGCGGGGGCGGATTACTTTATCAGCACGAAAAGCACACTGGGCGTGCTGGTTAACGGGTTTAGTAACAACTGGGTGTCAGACGGCGTGAACAACACCTATATCCGGGACGAAAACCGCCGGCTTATCAGTCAACCGGTAACACAAACTGATGCGAACGAACTGCTGAAAAACCTGACCTCGAACGTCAACTATAAGTATGATTTCGACGGTAAAGGACACGAGTGGACCGCCGATGTCGATTACGTCCGCTACAACGGCAACAACAGCAACGCATTGAGTACAGTGTACCGCAACGCCGAGGGAGCATTACTCCGGCCAAATCAGGACGTGCGTAATCGGATGCCGTCGACCATCGGCATCTGGGCGTTCAAAACGGATTACGTAAGGCCGCTGAAGAATGGCGCCAAAATCGAGCTGGGTTTAAAAAGTAGCATCGTCGACACCGACAACAACACCATCTACGACACGCTCCGGCAGGAACAGCAACAGTGGGTATTCGATGCCAGCCGATCGAACCAGTTTATCTACAACGAAAACATCAACGCAGCTTACGCTAACTACGCCGGCAAAATTGGGAAGTTGAAAGTGCAGGCTGGTTTGCGGGCCGAGCATACGCACTCGATCGGTAACTCGATCACGATGAACCAACGCATCGAACGCAATTACCTCAACCTGTTCCCAACCTTGTTCCTGTCGCGTAAGCTCGATACCAACAACGTGCTGAACCTGTCGTACAGCCGCCGGATTCAGCGCCCCGACTACCAGAACCTGAATCCGTTCGTGTTCTACCTCGATCCGTATACCTACCAGCAGGGTAACCCATTTCTGCGTCCGCAATACACCAACTCGGTCGAGCTGACGCACGTTTACAAAGACAAGATTTCGACCTCGCTCAACGTGAGCCGCACGACCGACTTTATCAATGACGAAACGCCCCGCCAGATTCCCGAGAAAGGTATCACTTACGTTACGGCCGAAAACCTGGGTAGTCTCGACAACATCGGTCTGACGGTTAGCTGGCCCATCACAATCGCGAAATGGTGGAATATGCAAACGAACTTAAACGGCTACTACCAGCACTATCAAACCTTCTATTCGGGCGCTCCCTACGAAGTGAAGTTTGTAGCCGTGAACCTGTACATGTCGCACAACATCACGCTGAGCAAAACGATGTCGGCTGAAGTATCGGGCTGGTACAACTCAGCGTCGCAGTATGGTTTCTACCGGGCACAACCAATGGGAGCATTTAACATCGGAGTGCAGAAGAAACTAATGGACGGTAAAGCCAACCTGAAGCTGAACGTCAACGACCCATTCTGGATCAACCAGTTTCGTGGTCGGGCGGTGGTTGGCGATATCGACTTCCGGGTGAAGTCGCGCTGGGAAAGCCGCCGGATTGCCCTGACGTTTACGTATCGCTTCGGCAATCAGAACGTAAAAGGAGCCCGCGAACGCAATTCAGCAACATCCGCCGAGCAGAACCGGATGAAAGGAGGAAATTAACGACGATTCAATGATGGATTGGTTGAATGATTGAGTAATGCTGGCGCACGTAGCAAGAAGAATAACTAGCTGTTACACAGACATAAAAGATTTCTAAAAACTTTTTATGTCTACAAAGCAAATTCAATCATTCTATCACTCATTCAGTCAGGTATTGGACTTTAGTTTAGGTTAAGCAAGTGGAAAGCCAGCCCCGTATTGAGGGCTGGCTTTTTTGTTGGACTGCACTGAGTAATACTCCCTAAAACAAGATAAGGTCCCCTGAAGCAGAGAACCTTATACTGACTATTCCTAAACCCTTAACCTTTTCTACATGAAAAACTAACTTTAACCCTTTACTGTTTCGAGATTAACAATTGTTAATTTCAAGTATCTCTCTGAACGTCAGCAGGCTCTGTTGTTAAACGTTCGCAAATGCTGTTTGTCCGGTAACAGAGATCAGCGTTGGTCAAGCTTGGTGCCGGTTCTGTGACCGGCGACGCAACTATAACGCGTCAATTCTCTGTTTTGTTCTATTTCCGTTTTGGATTAAGAACATACAAATCTCGCCAGAAGTTTTTAGAATGCAAACATTCTTATGAGCACGTTCAAAAGATCATGCCGAATAAAGTACCGATTATTAATTGAAAAAGGAATAAAATATTGGTAAAATGGGATACTTGTCTCTATATATTGCGTTACAAGAAAATTAGTGTGTAAATGATACTTTATTGAAAAAGTGCAAAATTCTTTAAAAAATTATATTATTGGTTGTAATTATTCATAGCATTCTGTATCCCCATAGTACAAAAAGCTGTTACCGCGTCGCCTGCCCGGTCCAGATAGTCCGGTAGTTGAATCAGTTCATCCTCGGAAAATTGCCCTAATACAAAATCGACTTGCCGTCCTTTCGGGAAATCACTACCAATACCGATGCGCAATCGAGCGTATTCCTGTGTACCCAGTACTTCATCGATGTTGCGTAATCCATTGTGCCCGCCGGCCGAGCCTTTTGGCTTGAGCCGCAGCTTATTGAACGGCAGGTCTTTATCATCCGAAAGAACAAGCAGGTTCTCGACGGGAATGTTTTCCTGCTTCAGATAGTACTGCACAGCTTTACCACTCAGGTTCATAAACGTAGTGGGTTTTACGAAGAAAAGCTGTTTCCCTTTATACGACCACTTGGCCGTATGCGCTAGCCGGGTCAACGAGAACGAAAAGCCATGTTGCGCGGCCAGTCGGTCGAGAACCATAAAGCCCGCATTATGGCGGGTAAGTGCGTATTCCGGGCCAACATTACCGAGCCCAACGATCAAAAATTTCACAATGTCAGCAGATAAAAGATGCGTGTACGGCAAAGGTCAGGCAAAAGGGGTAGCGAAAAAAGCATTCCGCTAGTCAGTAAACTGCAAAAGCGACCCATTACTTTTGGGGTATGAATCAACAACGCCTGGTTTTAGCTAGTCCACTGCTTGAAATTGTCGTAAGCCGACTGGCGCAGCAACTTATCGAAAACCATCAGGACTTTGCTGACACTGTGCTGCTGGGGATGCAGCCGCGTGGTATTTACTTTGCCGAGCGTGTCAGCCGCGAATTAAGCCGGGCGCTGGGCCGTGAGGTGCCCCTGGGCTACCTCGATGCAACCTTTTACCGCGATGATTTTCGCCGGCGTGATACCCCGTTGCGTCCCAATACGACGCATGTGCCGTTTGTGATCGAAAACAAGCGCGTTATTCTAATCGACGATGTGCTGGCAACGGGCCGGATGGTGCGGGCCGCCCTCGACGCCATGACCGCGTTTGGTCGTCCCCGCAAAGTGGAACTAATGGTGCTGATTGACCGGCGATATAACCGTGACCTGCCTATCAAGCCTGATTATACGGGTATGAAAGTCAATACACTGGAGTCGCAACGAGTATTGGTAGAATGGACGGAGCAGGGAGCCGATGCCGATCGAATCTGGCTGGTAGGCTGATAATGCCACCGACCTACTTATAGTATTTCTACGGGAGTTGTAGGACGGTGACCATTACCGACTTATAGAGTCACCAAGTCAGCTGATTTTTAACGTAGGAATTACTGAGTAATTCGCTAAATTGGCTGACCTTTTTCGGCTATGGGACACCGTTTACGCGTACGACTACTTCTTTTACTGGCTGGGTTACTGATTGGGTTAAGTGGGCAGTTGCACGCACAGACGACATATTCCATCACAGGGCTGGTTACCGATGCTAAAAACGGAGAACCTGTTCCGTTTGCCAGTGTAGCGTTGGTCGGCAAACGTGTAGGAACAATCACCGACGAGAAAGGACGGTACACACTCCGGACCAACGTGCTGAGCGATTCATTGGTCGTTAGCTCGATGGGCTACGCCAATACGCGCCGGGTGATTGATAAAGACCGAATCACACAGGCCATCGACGTACAACTGCCCATGTCAGTGGGTACGTCGCTGCAGGAGGTAGTCGTTCGGGCAGGGGAGAACCCGGCGTTCCGCGTGCTGCGGCAGGTGCGTAAAAATCGATCGCTGAATGACCGCAATCGGCTTAAAGCCTACGAATACGATAGTTACCAGAAAACAGAGATTGCCCTGAGTCACCTGACCGATCGAATGCGGCAGAGTCTGCTGTTCCGTAAGATCAATCAGGCGATGAGTCAGGTCGATTCGATTGTCGATAAAGAAGGCAACAGACTGCTGCCACTGCTGGTGTCGGAATCGGTAACGCACACGTATTACCGCACGGGGCCGCAACGTCGACGCGAAGATGTGCGCAAGACCCGAATCAGAGGGGTTGCCGTCGACGATGCAGGGCTTAGCTCGCAGTTGCTGGGCGGCACCAGCCTGATCAGCCAGAATTTCTACGATAATTATATTCCCATTCTAGGGAAAGATTTTGCGTCGCCCATTGGGGAGAACTGGCGCAACTGGTACGAATTCTTCCTGGCTGATACAACGCAGATTGGCGATCATGTCTGCTACGAAATTCAATTTGATCCCAAACGACCCGAAGACCTGGCGTTTACGGGAAAAGCCTGGATCGACACGACGACGTTTGCCCTCTGCGAAATTGAAGCCCATATCGGTAGTCGTGCAAACCTGAATTACGTTCGTGAATTGACAATTGAACAGGAACTCGAACCGACGGTAGACTCGTCGGGAGCCGCCGGGTGGTTGCCGGTGGGGCTGAAAATGTCAGCCGATCTGACGGGGGTAGGCAAACAGTCGCTTGGTATGCGGGCACAGGTGACGTTGCGCAACACCAACATCGTGGTCAATAAGTCGAAGCCCATCTTGTTTTATGAGCAGCCCATTGAGCCAAGTGATACCGTCGCTACGACTAATGAAGCCTACTGGGGTACTGTTCAGCGAACGCTGGCCGGGCCTGATTCGCTGAATAAAACCGATCAGAAAGCCCGGATGATGATCGAGAAGCTGCGCGACGTGCCCGCCGTGCGCACCGCCGAAGCCATTGGCCAGATTGCTGTGACGGGTTTTCTCAAGGTCGGCGGCTTTGATCTGGGGCCATACCCGTATCTGTTTGCGGTGAATACTGTCGAGGGTCTGCGCACACGGCTCGGCTTCCGGACCAATGAGCAGTTCAGCCGCCATCTGGTCTTGCGGGGTTACCTGGCCTATGGTACGCTCGACAAGGAAGTTAAGTACGGTGGTGAGGCCGACTACCTGATCTCACGGCAGCACTGGACACAGCTCGGCGTTCGGATGAGTTACGACCTTGAGCGGCTGGGCCTGACCCCTGAATTGATCGGTGGCAACCGTCTGTTCTACGCGCTGAGCCGCTTTGGTCGTTATCGGGGCGCGTATCAGAGTATGCAGAAGGAAGTCTTCTTTGTTACGGAGCCTGTCAAAGGTGTCCTGCTGCGGGCCACCGTTGGAAGCCGAACCTTCGAACCGTTGTTCCCTTACGAATACCGGCTCAACCCCGAACTGGGGGATCAGTCGCCCGTGCGCTCCGACATCAACGATGCCTACTGGTCGATTGAAGCGCGGCTGGCCCGCAAGGAAAAGTATATTATGGACGGCAACGAGCGCATTACGCTGGGTACTAAACGGGCGCCTGTCCTGACAATTCGGTATACGCGCGGCATGACGGGCCTGGGTTCCGACTTCAACTATAATCGTCTGACAGTTCGTGCGCAGCAAACCCTGAGGCTGGGGCCACTGGGCCGGATGACGTACTTGCTCTCGGCGGGCTATACACCGTCGGCGCTACCGGCTCCGCTGCTGTTTCCGCACATTGGTAACCCAACCCCGTTGCTGACAACCAACACCTTCAATCGGATGCAGTTTTACGAGTTTGTCAGCGACCGGTTCGTAGCCATCCACATGCAGCACAAGTTCGAAGGGTTCCTGTTCAACCGACTGCCAGGAATACGAAAACTGAATTGGCGGTTGGTGGCCAACGCGGATATGCTATGGGGAACCATGTCGGAGACGAATCAAAACCTGGAAAGCAACAAGCCTATGTCGAACGGTATGCGCCCAATTCGTTTCGGTCACCTCGATCCGTCGATTCCGTACGTTGAGCTAGGATACGGTATCGACAATATCTTCAAAATTTTTCGGGTGCAGGCCGTACACCGGTTGACCTACCTGGAGCCTGGCCCGAATAACATACCGACCAACCGCTTTGTCATCAAAGCAGCAGCGTCGATCAGTTTCTAACACTAGCCAATCTTTTTCGGTGTCGAATGGGTTATGTGAGTAAAATCTCTTACCCACGGATTTGTATGGCACTTGTTGCTCCCGTTACCATCCGGAAGGTTACCGGCGAAACCGTCACCGAAAAGCCCGACTTGCTGGCAGTCGAAGAACCCCTCGAAATCCGGCTGGGATTTGGTCCGATGCACGACCGGCAGCAGCGCAGTGTGTCGGTGACAATGCGCACGCCCGGCCACGATCAGGAACTGGCGATGGGTTTTCTGTTCACGGAAGGCATCGTCCAGCAACCCGACGACATTGTTTCCTGCCGGCACTGCGTACAGGATGAGGCCAAGGAGGGAAACGTTCTCCGCGTCGAACTAAAACCCGATGTGCTGGTCGACTGGGCACGTCTAGAGCGAAATACGTTTACATCGTCGAGTTGCGGACTATGCGGTAAGGTGACAATTGAAGCCGTTATGGCCGAAACCGCCGGTCCCGTTGAATCAACCTTTCATCTTGATGCAGCTGTTCTGCACGGCCTGCCTGACCGTGTTCGCGACACCCAACGCGCTTTCGCCTACACCGGCGGGATTCACGCAGCTGCTCTGTTCGACGCCGATGGTACATTGCTGCTGGTTCGTGAAGACATCGGTCGGCACAACGCGCTGGACAAGCTGATCGGCGCTGCGTTCTGGCAAGGCTGGCTGCCATTACACGTTCACGGTGTTTTTCTGAGTGGTCGCATCGGCGTCGAACTGGTGCAAAAGAGCTGGAAGGCGGGGATTGGTCTGCTGGGTGCTGTTGGCGCGCCGTCGAGTTTAGCCGTACAGATGGCGCAGGAAGCCGGTATTACGCTGGCAGGTTTTGTCCGCGACGATCGTTTCAATCTGTACACCGAGCCACAGCGTATCCGGCTGCGGGAGTCAGTCGAGCTGTAGAACAATAGCGCTAAAGGATTAATTTGATGGGCAATCTCTTCGTTTTGCGGGTGATGTTGTTATCGCTAATTCAGGCGCTTTGCTTGGGACAGACTCCGTATACGTTTATTAGCCTGACTCCACAGCGCACGGAGTCGTATTTTCAGACGTTCACCTACCAGGGTGAGCAACGTGAATTGCTCACTGTATCGACTTTTTTAACCGATAGCACACTGTACCGAATTGATACGTACCGGGTTGCTGGTCCTGCAAATGCACAGTCTTTGCTAGCCAGTCATCGGCTGGCAGTAAGGCGTGAAGGAGCTACGAAGATTATGTACCCCAATGGCCAGGTGTATTTAAGTTGCCTCTATCGTTTCGATCGGCTCGACGGTCCCTTTCTGCTTTATTACAATGATGGTGCGCTCAAGCGCCGGGAATTGTACAAAAACGGCTCGATCAAACAGAGTCATTGCTACACGCCACAGGGTATCGAACAGCCCTGTCCGGCCCTGTACCAGCCAATCACATTTAATGGCTCGTATAACGTATTACAGCGGTATTTAGAGAAACACATACAACCAATTCTGGACCGGACGGGTGCTATCGATGCGCAGGTTCAATTGACTATCAACGAGATTGGGCAGCTGACTACTATCATCATTAATTCACGTTCGAAAGCCAACGACGAAGACTTAATCACCTCAATCAGGGCAGTTATGCAGGCTATTCCCCAGCAGGTACCTGATCAACAGAACTGGAAGCCTGCCACGATGGATGGGGTCCCCTTACCGGAAGTTCAACGATTCTTTGTTACAAAGCGCCATGGGTTTACATACATAAACATGCCGCCATCAACCCCCAATTGATCGTAGATTGACCGGTGGGTTTGCAAGGATTATCTCCTTTTTAATAGTCGTTTTAGTGAACAATGGGTTGGTATGTTCGATTCTATTAGTAACAAACAAACGACTCAACACAATGAAAGCAATCGTAATAATGGGTTTGCTGTTGTTCACAACAGTATCCTTTAGCGCACAGGCGCAGTACGACCGGCAGAAGGCGAAGAAAGATGCCAACAACGGTTCTGTATCCAAAAATCAGGTCAACGACGTTACGAAAAATGGTGGTGGCAGTGCCGGTAAAACCAGTACAGGTGTAAAAAGCGAAGGCGTTCACATGAACGGCACGCAGATGAAGCCAAACACTAAATCGGTGTATGATCGGCCATCAAAAGAATCATCGTCGGCAACGGCTGGAAAAGGTAAAGAAGCGAAGAGCAATAGTAGCGTTACCGGTACCAAGCAGAACTAGGTGCGATTAGCAAGTAAAGACCTAAAAGGTTTCCAAAACCTTTTAGGTCGCTCAACTAAGCCGGTAATCGCATTAGCAACGCTCCCGGCCGAATCTTGGCATTGATCTCTTTCACCTGGCCCTGATACTCACCATCGACCTGGAAATGGGTCTTTTTATGGGTTTCAATGCTGATCGCTGTAGCCGGAAAAACCTCGATATTTTTCGTATTGAACGGCTGGTAACGCCAGAACAGCTTAATAATCTCCCAGAACGTCAGCCGACGAAATACGACAATCTCAAACTTACCATCCGACGGATCGCCATCGGGATTGATCACTGCCCCCGTACCATACATCCGCGCGTTGGCAAGGACGATCATGAAGGCTGCCCGCTGCACACACTGATCATCGAGGTTGATCTCGACCTTAAGCAACCGGCGCTGACTTAAGACTTTCACTACACTTTTTAGATAGCCCAGTTTACCGCGCAGGTTGTTGCGCTGGTAGTAGCGGATCAACTGCGCATTCAGGCCAACATCACTCAGGTGAATACAGAGTTCGCCGTTGACGTCTATACAGTCGATGGGTCGGCTTTGCCCGTTAATAAGCAGATTGAGACTACCATCAATGTCTTGGGGAATGTTCAGTTCGCGGGCCATCCCATTTGCCGAGCCAGCGGGCAGGACACCCAACGGAATACCCGTGTCGACCAGTTGTTCAGCAACGCATTTGATCGTTCCATCGCCCCCGACAGCCACTACACAGTCGGGCTTAACTTCCTTTATCTTTTGAGGCAGCTTAACGTCGTCGGTTTCTCCGTCGAGGTGGAATAGCTCGGCCTGATGCTCGTTCTGGGCGAAAAAATTGTGAATGGCAGTTTCCCATTCGTTTTTGCCTTTGCCGCCCGAGGCTGGATTGATAGCGAATAAAAACAGCAACTTACAGGGAGTTTGTGGGTTATACTCAACAGCTATCGACTGCTAAGACTGGTTGCCTTACCACCGACAATGATTCCTAAACAAAGCAAAAGCATAAAAGGCTTGCTTACCCATGGTTTGTTAACATGGCTTCGACTAAACGATCGGCCGATCGTGAAGGTATATCGAGGCTACGGAAATGATAAGTGCCTGACAGTTAATGGGCATGTGCTACGTCGGAGTGTTTTTCCCCGCACGAAATACCGTGACAATAAACTGGTGAATCTGCTGGCTGTTATTCGGCTATTCTTGGTCAAGCCCTATCCAAACACACGTGTGCAGCTAACCTGTGCTGGACAAACAGTGGAGCTGATTGCCGACGATAACGGGTTTTTTCAGGCCGAAATTCCCACTCCCGAGCCCGTAGCACCCGGCTGGCACCCCGTTCAGGCACAGGTACTGTCGCAAACATTGCCCGTAGAAACCATTCTGGCGAGGGGGGAAGGGAAGATACTCGTACCGGCCCCGACCACCTTTGCCTGCATCTCCGACATTGACGACACCTTCCTGGTTTCGCATTCGTCG
>JAKONH010000207.1 GCA_022702045.1 Spirosomataceae bacterium | reverse complement strand
CAGTCGGCCATTGCCCGATCAGCCTGTTCCAGTCCATCGGCAATCGTCCGGGCTTCCTGTTTTTGCCCGTCGAGCCGGGCCGAAGCGGGTTGCCGACTAAGTTCGGCTTGGCGTTGTGCCACCTGTTTTTTGAGTGTCATCAACTCGTCCATGGCATTCATCACACTGTCGTGGCGGGCCAGAATCTGCGTCTCCAGCGCCCCGACGGCGGGACGTGGATCAGTCGTTCCCGACTCGTCCGCGTGTTGATGGGCGGTATGATCAGCCGACGGTTTCGACTGACAGGCCAGCAGGGTCAGCCCTACCAGCAGAAAGCTATAGATACGAATGATCGTCATCGATATAATGAATAGCGGTATAGCCTGTCGCCGATGGGCGCAGGCATAATGGTACAGAGAAAGTAGCAAAGGAGAAGCCAGCCAGGCGTTGGCTTTATAAACCGGTCAGGTCTGTTTGTAGCAGCGCCTGATCAGGCAGGCCCCACGCCGTTGGGCGTTCAGGTACCAAGCGAACAGCAGGGCGGTTTTAGCAAGCCCCGAACCGGTATTCCGTACAGGCTCGTCTGATAGGCGAATACGGCCTGCTGACGTACTACGTTGGGGCTGACAAAGACAAACCGATGGGTATCCTGCCAGAAAAGCTGGATCGATGCCGTCTGTTGCACACGCTCGGTCGTTTCCTTATCCTGCCGGTCCTGCTGGGCTTTGAGTTTTTTGGCCAGGTAACACTGCCCATCGCAGTGCAACTGGGGCTTCGCGCGGTTTTCGCAGAGTACGCGGGCGATATAGTCTTTGTTCGCGTGGTAGTAGGCGACCGTTCCCCACGGGCTAAGCGTGGGCAGCAGAATGGCTAGTAAAAGAAGATAGCTGACCAGCGGACGCATGGCGAAACGAAACAAGCCCCAAAAGTACGGCAGAACGACGGGAGTTACCGAAACGGCCCTGCTTTTCTTTTCGGAGTCGACGTTTGCAGATCGGGTGCTTATTCCGTTTGCTGATGAGTAGTCATAGACGAAATGGTACCTTATATGCAACATTCGCAGGCGGGCGCTGGTTAGCTACTCTGTGTCCGGAGCAATCCGCTGCTTCGGACACAGTGATAAACAGCAGGGCCTATAGTTCGTTAGCCCCGTCGACAACCAACTATATGGCTGCATCTTCCTTACTTGTTCTGATCGTTGACGACGAACCGCCGGTGGTCGACATTTTGCGCCATGTGGGCAAGAAACACTTCCCGGAGGCCACGTTTGTGAGTACCAACTCCCCTCTGGAAACGCTGCTCTATCTGGATGATGCCAGCAACCCAAAGCCCAATTTGATTCTGCTCGACATAGACCTGCATAACGTCATCAACGGTATCGAGCTGCTTCCGCAGATTCGGGCGCTGACTCGCAAGCTGATCCCAGTTATCATGTTTTCGACGTCCGATGCGCAGCCTGCCATTACAGACGCGTATACGCGGGGCGCAGCGGTTTATACCCGTAAGCCGTATGATCTCGACGGATGGGTCGATTATGTAAAGATATTGCGCGACTATTGGTATCGCGTGTCGCTGCTACCAGGCAGAAACTAAGGTCACCGAACAAGCTACGTTACCAATCCACGTCCTCGCGCAGCGGCACGCGCGCTGTTTCGTACCAGTATTGGCGCAGCATGGTTACGTATGCCTTCCAACCGTCCAGATCGCTGGGTTTGCGCGTAAACGCAACAGCGCCCTCCGCCGTTGCCCGCCGGACATTATCAATATCGTTCAACACGGTAAGCATGATGATCGGCACCTTCCCTTTAAGACACTCGTGCAATTTAGGCAGCAGATCCAAGCCGTTGGGATACTGGTGCAGATCGACATCCAGCAGAATCAATTGCGGAAGCGGTTCAGCTTCGTTGTTGATGTGGTCCATCGTCTCCTGCGCCGACCGTACATTGACGAATGTAGCTTCCGTGAACGCTGTTTTGGCGACCCGGGTCAGTATTTCGCAAATGGGTGGCTCGTCGTCGATAATCAGCACAATGAAAGGGTAGTCTTGCGGCATATGTATCTGTCGATAGCGTATATAATGCATCGGTACAACCACAATTGGCCCGATTTGGCTAAAAGAATTTGCCGGATTGGCAGCAGAGCCGCCCGGCAGTCCATCATCAGTCAGCACTGCGAGCGGCCGTTAGCGCTAATTCCGACGATACAATACCCAGATCTCGTTGATCGTGTTGACCTGCTTCGTTTGCAGAAATTCGTTGACGCGCCAAAGTGGTACCGATGAATACAATTGTGGTCGAAAGCCCAGACTGTCGAGCAGCGGCAACCGGTCTTTCGCGTCATTGTAGGTCGTAGCTAGCCACGCATGCCGAAGGTAGCGAGTCGAGTCGATGTTGTGCACTGTAACCAGTTTCAGATTAGGAACGCTCTTGCGATAGAACGTCAGTGGCAGGTGGTTTTCTGTTTCAAACGGGGTTCGGTTCAGGCAGTAGATCGTAGCCGTTTCCCCCGAAAAGCGGCTGTTCAGCTTGCGCCCGAATTCAACCAGCTGGTAGTACGGATTCAGGACCAGAAACAGAATTAGCACCAGTACATTCAAACCGACGCTGACATACAGCACCCCACGTAGTGTCAGGCGGGCGACAGACTGTACACGCTGGAAATAAGCCACAAAAGCTGGCAACCCCCAACCCGCCAGGATGGGCAGTACGTTGACGACCGGAAACATAAACCGTTCTTCCTTATGCCCAACCAGGCAGTGCCCCAGTACAAAAAACAGCACTGCCCAGACCAATGGTCGCCGTATCTGACTCGCGCTCCCTTTCAGGCTGTAGTAAAACAGGTACAGGCTCAACGGTGGGGCACCAATTACCAGCGCCAACAGCACAATGTACCAGTAAAACGGGGCCGTACCGAACTCGGCCGCTTTGCCTTCGAGGATGTTGACCCGAAAATAATCGTAGGGTGTAAACACCAACTGGTGATAGAACTGATAGTCGAGCGCGGTATTGGCCAGTACGCCCAAGACAAATCCAACTGCCATCGGCAGTAGCCGGTCGTACCGTTTGTCGATCAGCAGCAGCCATAGGCCAAAGCCAACCAGCCCGAACGCCATCTGAAAGCGGCAATAAAAGGCCAGGCTGAACAGCAATCCGACAAGAAAAACAGATCCGGTATTGTCCTTGCGTCGCTCGTACAGCAGCACGGCTCCGAAAAACGCAATCGATGAAGCCAGTTCCGAACTAAACAAGGTGCGGACGTACGGCAATGACCAGGAGAAGTTGAGCAGGACCAGCACCAGATACCGGATTTTCCGGTCGGACCGGAAGTAGTACAGCGCCATAGCGTTGAAGACTACCCAGCCCAGCAGCCCGAACAGCACGCGCAGAATCGTCAGTTGCGTATATGCATCGGTGATACCGACGAACCGGCAAACCGTAACGAAACCGGAAAACAGATACACCTGCACCGTAGGTCGGATATGGCTTTTCAACTCCCAGACATTACCTGCCCCCGACGGTTCGCCCAACTGCCACGACGAGAACTCGATCAGTTGAAAATGCTGATCGGGGTGCAGAAAGCCGACCTGCGTCAGACAAAACACAAACTGAACGACGAGCGCAACCAGCAGCAGCCGATTGGTCCGGGCATCGTCGGTACGTAAGGATAAAAGGTTCTCCATAAGGCGGGCGCTGACCCATTGGTACACACACAAACGGGCCCGACTCATCCAAGCCG
>JAKONH010000202.1 GCA_022702045.1 Spirosomataceae bacterium | reverse complement strand
CGGGTCTTGGCGCACTTACGCCGATTGGTAACGATGTACCTACTTTCTGGAACAACTTATCAGCCGGCGTAAGCGGTGCCGGCCCGATCACGAAGTTCGATGCTTCCAAGTTTCGTACGCGATTCGCTTGCGAAGTGAAGGATCTCGACGTCACGCAGTTCATTCCCCGGCAGGATGCGCGTAAAATGGATGCCTTCACCCATTACGCGCTGATTGCTACCGACCAGGCCGTTAAGGATTCGGGCCTTGATCTGGAGAACGACGATTTGAATAAGATTGGCGTGATCTGGGGCTCAGGTATCGGTGGGCTAAAGTCGTTTGAGGACGAGATGATCGACTACGCCAAAGGCGATGGTACCCCCCGCATCAATCCGTTCTTTATCGTACGCATGATCGCCGATAGTGCCTCCGGGCAGATTTCGATGCGGTACGGATTCCGGGGAACCAACTACGTTACCGTATCGGCCTGCGCTTCGACAAACAACGCTATCATCGACGCATTCAACTACATCCGACTGGGTCGGCTGAACGTCTGCGTAGTTGGTGGGTCAGAAGCCGCTGTTACAAAAGCTGGTATTGGTGGATTCAATGCCAACCGGGCTTTGTCGGAGCGTAATGATTCGCCGGAGACAGCTTCGCGCCCGTATGACAAAGACCGAGATGGTTTTGTGATGGGTGAAGGAGCTGGCGCGCTGATCCTCGAAGAGTATGAACGTGCTAAAGCGCGTGGTGCTAAGATCTACGCCGAACTGATCGGGGGCGGTATGTCGTCGGACGCCTATCATATCACAGCTCCACACCCTGAAGGATTAGGTGCTTACCTGGCGATGCAGGATGCGTTGAATGATGCGGGTATCGAACCAACTGAGATTGATTACATTAACACTCACGGAACATCGACACCCGTTGGCGATCCGCAGGAACTGAAAGCAATCTACAAGTTGTTCGGTGATCATGCGTTCAAGCTGAACATTAGCTCGACCAAGTCAATGACAGGTCACTTGCTGGGGGCTGCTGGTGCGGTTGAGGCCATTGCCAGCGTACTGGCGCTGCAACATCAACTGGTACCGCCAACGATCAACCTGACCACGCCCGACCCAGAAGTCGATTCGCGCTTCAACCTGACGCCTAACAAAGCGCAGGAGCGGGAGCTGACCACGGTTATGAGCAATGCATTCGGATTTGGTGGACATAATGCCATTGTAATTTTCCGTAAACCAAGCTGAGCCCTTGCAACTCACGCTGCCACGAAGTCTGTTTAACCCTCTCGACTGGTTCCGATCCCGATCGGGCAACGCCGACCCTCGTAAGAATCTACGCCGGTCGATCGCACACATTATTGGCGAACGGCCGTCAAATCTGGGGTTGTATCAACTGGCGCTGAGGCACACATCAGCGTCAAAGGCAACGGCGATAGAAGGCTTTCGTGAGTCGAACGAGCGACTTGAATACCTCGGTGACGCTGTGCTCGGCATGGTGATTGCCGAGTTTTTGTTTAAGAAATACCCCTACAAAGACGAAGGCTTCCTGACCGAAATCCGGTCACGAATTGTCAATCGTGAGACACTGAACGGTATCGCCCGGAAAATTGGTCTCGACCGGCTAATCGAATATGATGGACAGCGTACCAAAAGTATACCGAGCCGGAGTTCCATGTACGGCGATGCGCTGGAAGCGCTGGTAGGTGCTGTTTACCTAGATAAAGGATTTCGCTTCTCCCGTCAGTTCATTCTAAAAGAGCTGCTTTCGCACTACGACCTCGATTTGGTTGTTCAAAACAACATTAACTTCAAAAGCCGCCTGATTGAGTGGGCGCAACGGTCGGGCAAAGAAATCCGTTTCGACATTATCTCCGAAAAAGGCAGCAGCCATTTTCGGGAGTTCATTGCCCAAGTTGTTGTCGACGAAGAGCCATTTGCTACGGGTAGTGGCTATTCGAAAAAGAAGGCCGAACAGGCCGCTGCGGAGAAAGCACTGGCGCAGATCGACAGCTGACCACCCGCTTTCACATATATAATTCTGTCAAACCGGCACATCGGCTAGTATATAGTAGCTGTTTTGGCCGGTTTTCGTTGTTTCAAGCAGTAGGTTGGCTGTCAATTTGGCGTTTATAGTATGCCGTTGGAGCGTGGTATAGGATTTGATCTAGTGAGGTGAGACCTGAGTCCGTGGGTAAAAATAGCCGCTGAGACAGTTTAAAGTGGCTGGTTTACGACCTTCAACAAAGCCCTGTTAAATTTTGTTAAGGACAGACTCACCCTGGATTTTTCCCCACCTCTTTCCGTTATACCAATACATCGGAAACGATTAGTTTACACAAAAGAGCAATTCTCAATTTTCCCAATTAACCATGAAAAGCAACTGGAAACTTTTAGCGTTAATGGCGATCCTGTCGAGCGTCGTGACGTTAGCCGCTTACAACCTGTTGGGATTCAATAACCGTGACGTAGTCTTCAATGAATCGTCGCCAACCCCAACCATTACAGGCCGACTAGCAGCCCTGACAGGTGACAGTCCCTCGGCCACACCTGGAGGCTTCTCGACGGCCGCTGAAGCCGTAACGCCTACGGTTGTTCATATTCGCACGACGATGACCCGCACCGTTCGGCAGCAGCAGGTACCCGATATCTTCCGTGAATTCTTCGGTGATGAGTTTGGTGGTCAGCAGCGGCAGCCTCGCCGTCAGCAGGGGCAGGCTTCAGGCTCGGGCGTTATCATTAGCAAAGACGGCTACATTGTTACCAACAACCACGTTGTACAGGATGCCGACGAAGTCGAAGTAATCATGACCGATAAGCGTAGCTTCAAAGCTAAAGTAGTCGGCACTGATCCCCTGACTGACCTGGCCGTCATTAAAGTAGAGGCCACTAATTTACCGGCTATCACGTTGGGTGATTCAGATGGACTCAAACTGGGTGAATGGGTATTGGCTGTAGGTTACCCACTTGATCTGGAATCGACGGTAACCGCTGGTATTGTCAGTGCAAAAGGTCGGAAAATTGGTATTCTGGATCAAAACATCGACCGGAATGACAAAAAGCCTGATACGCCTGTTGAATCGTTTATTCAGACGGATGCTGCTATTAATCCTGGTAACTCAGGTGGTGCTCTGGTGAACCTGCGTGGTGAACTGGTTGGTATTAACTCGGCGATTGCGTCGGCCACAGGTTATTATAGCGGCTATGGGTTCGCTGTACCGGTATCACTGGTAAAAAAAGTCTCGGCCGATCTGCTGAAATACGGCAATGTACAGCGCGGCTATATTGGCGTCATTCCGATAGAGCTGAACAGTAAAATGGCTAAAGAGAAAGGTGCTAAAGTAAATCGCGGTATATACATAGATGATGCTGTCGATGGTGGCGCTGCCAAACAGGCTGGACTGCAGAAAGGTGACGTGATCGTGAAAATGGAAGGTCAGCCGCTGGATTCAGACGCACAGATGCGGGAAATCATCGGCCGTCGTCGTCCGGGTGATATTGTCAATGTGACAGTCAACCGGAACGGTACTGAAAAAGACTACAAAGTTGAGTTGCGCAACCGAAATGGTGGGCGCGATGTGATCCGGAAAGCCGACGTTACGGCCTCGACCGCTTCGCTCGGTGCTTTGGGTGCTGACTTCGAAGAGTTGAGTGGTCAAGAAGCCAAACAGCTGGGTATTAGCGGTGGCGTTCGGGTGAAGCAGATCAAAGATGGTAAGCTGGCCGAAACGGACATCGAGGAAGGATTCATCATCGTAAAGGCAAACGGTCGGAATGTGAAAACGACGAAAGATCTGCAGACGATTCTGGGTTCTGTGAAAGAAGGCGAAGGACTAATGCTGATCGGTATGTATCCGAACAGTTCGCGGATGTACTACTATGCCGTACCGGTTTAGTCGCTACTTCAGCAACAAAAAAGCCCACTGGCAGATGTCAGTGGGCTTTTTTGTTGCTGAAGTAGCGATGTTTATTGTTTTCGGTTCAACGTTTAAAGTTGGCTACTGCCGGTGTTTTTCGCGTCAGTGAACCTTAAACGTTGGCCGTTAAACCTTACCTTAAACTAACTATTCGAAGTAGTTCAGAATCTGGTGACCGCTCTGCGCTAACAACTGATCGCGCCGGAACAGATCGATATCAGCTGTCATCATGTCTTTTACCAGTGCGGGCAAATCATATTTTGGTGTCCAGTTCAGCTTGGTCATTGCCTTTGTCGGATCACCAAGCAGCAGATCTACCTCGGTAGGACGGAAGTAGCGTGGATCGACGCAAACAACTTCCTGACCAACAGGTACCGGGAAATCAGGGTTGTTCGCCCGAACAACCTTCGCGGTCTCACTAGCGCCTTCGCCCGAGAATTCCAGCTCGACACCGATTTCAGCGAACGACATACGAACGAAATCCCGGATACGGGTTGTTACGCCTGTTGCGATGACGAAATCTTCCGGTGTTTCTTGCTGAAGAATCAGGTACATCGCTTCAACATAATCTTTCGCATGGCCCCAGTCGCGCTGTGCATCGAGGTTACCAAGGTATACTTTTTCCTGCAGGCCCAGAGCGATACGCGATACCGCGCGGGTGATCTTACGCGTTACGAACGTTTCGCCCCGTAGTGGTGATTCGTGGTTGAACAGGATACCATTGCAGGCATACATGTTATAAGCCTCACGGTAGTTAACCGTGATCCAGTACGCGTATTGTTTCGCTACAGCATACGGCGAGCGGGGATAGAATGGCGTCGTTTCCGACTGCGCATGGCCTTGAACGCCACCATAGAGTTCAGACGTCGATGCCTGATAGATTTTGGTCTTACCTGTCAGGCCCAGCAGACGAACGGCTTCAAGAATACGAAGCGTACCGATACCATCGACCTGAGCTGCGTATTCGGGTTCTTCGAAACTTACCTGTACGTGCGACATAGCGCCCAGGTTGTAGATCTCGTCAGGCTGAACTTCCTGAATGATCCGGATGATGTTGGTCGAATCCGACAGATCACCGTAGTGCAGTTTAAAACGTACGTTGTCCTGGTGTGGGTCTTCGTAGACGTGGTCGATACGTTGCGTATTGAAGAGCGAACTCCGCCGTTTGATCCCATGGACCTCATAGCCTTTCGAGAGCAGTAACTCGGTCAGATACGCACCGTCTTGACCTGTTACACCTGTAATTAGCGCTTTTTTCATATGTTTTTTTACTGATAAACCAATTGCATCCAATTGCACAAAACGAACCAAATTTACATGCGTTCGCACAATGAATTGTATTATTTTATTAACAGGGCTCTGCGCACGTCTACTTTGTCACCTTGTAGTTGGGCTGAACGAACCTGCTGTTTTATAGACGTGTAATAGCGTTCGGCGTCAATACGTCGCATAAAATCGCCCACTTTTAACTTATACGTCGGCTGATTGTAGCTTAGGTAGGGGTTCAGTTCCGGAAAGTTCTGAGCAATCAGCGCTTTCATCGCGTCGACCTCCTGACGCTGCGTACCAACATACACCTGAATGCGAAAGCCGGGGGCATACCGAATCGACCGGTTCTGCTCGGCTAGGGTATCAAGTACGGCGTCGAGTTGCCGGTTGACGCTTATGGTAGCCGCCGGGGCAGGTGTTGAACGGCGTGGTTCTGCTTTGCGGGGCGTTGTCGCTGCCGGAGGGGGAGACGACCTGAGCGGGGGCTCGCTCGGGCTCGCTGGGCGATTTGGTGTTGAACGCGCCGAAGAAGGTGAACCATACGTAGGTCGCACGGCCGCTAAATCTTCGCTGTAAGCACCGTAATTGGTAGTTACACGACCACTACTACTGCCACCAACCGGACGGCTCGTGGCGCATCCTATTAACAAGGCTATAAGTCCTACGCCAGCCAGGCCTGTTCCGACATTCATACTACCAATTCGACTATACAGAGGCAAAAATACGATTTTCATCGCCGAGTTAACAGACCATCGACAATGGTGCGCGACCCTCATGGATTTTGGTTACTTTTGTTGGGTAACCTACCCGGTTTATGTTGAATATACAAAGTAACGTGTCGCTTAAGCCTTACAATACATTCGGTATCGAGGCTCAGGCACGCTATCTGGTTGAAATTTCGCACGAAAACGACTTGCCTGCCCTTCTCCTGCTAAATGACTTCGTAGACGTACCAAAACTTATTCTGGGGGGCGGCAGTAACGTGTTACTACGCCGTGACTTCGACGGGTTGGTTGTCAAGATGGCGATTCAGGGTATAGAGGTCGTCCGGGAAAACGAAGACCACATCTACCTCAGCGTGGGAGCGGGTGTGAACTGGCACCAACTGGTTGCGTATTGCGTCGCGCACGGGTATGCCGGCATGGAAAATCTGTCGCTAATTCCGGGTACAGTAGGCGCGGCTCCCATGCAGAACATCGGGGCCTATGGTGTCGAAATCGAACAGATCTTTGAGTCGCTGACGGCTGTCCATATTTCTACTGGCGAATACCGCACGTTCATGCATGGTGATTGTGCGTTCGGCTACCGGGAGAGCGTATTCAAACACAAATTGAAAGGGCAGTATATCATTACCCACGTCACGTTTCGGCTCGACAAAGTACCGACGTTTCACACGCGCTACGGGGCTATTCAGGAAACGCTCGATACGATGGGCATATCCGAAGACAAGCTGTCGATTCAGGCGATCAGTGACGCTGTTATCCACATACGACGGAGTAAGCTGCCCGATCCAGCGCAAATTGGCAACGCCGGAAGCTTTTTTAAGAACCCGGAAATTTCGGCTGAACAGTTCACCCAGTTGAAGGAAACCTATCCCGACATGCCGGGTTACCCGTTAGCCGACGGCGGTGTAAAGCTACCGGCGGGCTGGCTGATTGAGCGGGCGGGCTGGAAAGGGTATCGTAAGGGCGATGCGGGTGTACACGCCAAGCAGGCGCTGGTATTGGTGAACTACGGCGGAGCAACGGGTGATGAACTAATTGCGCTAGCCCAACAGGTTCAGACATCGGTACACGAAAAATACGGCGTCCGCATTCAGCCCGAGGTAAATGTAATTTAGTTAACGGTCAGAAAAAGGGGCGCAACTATCAGTTACGCCCCTCTTTTATAGAAGACATACGGCTTATTCGAAGCAAAGCGATGCGGCACCTAGCAAGCCTGCATCATTACCTAACGTCGCCCGTTTGATAGCCAGCCCGTTTTTGTAATAAGGGTTTAGCCAGTAATCGAGCGTTCGGTTGACGGCAGGTAGTATATAGTCGAACGAAGCCGACAGGCCGCCACCGATCAATACGTATTTAATATCCAGAATTTTAATCAGGGCGGACAGGCCCTCGCCTAGCATTTCACCTACCTCTTCCCAAATCTGCATGGCCAGCTTGTCGCCTTCGGCGGCTGCAGCTACCAGCCCAGTCGTTGAGATGCTACTATCGTCGGGAAGTTGTGTTTCTCCATTAAACTCCGAACGGCGCAGGTTAGCTAGCTGCAACAGTTCAACCTTGCCAATATTGCGTTCGAGCACGCGACCGTTACGCGAAGGAATATGGCCCGGCTCCATAGCGTTGCCATCGCCCCCGGTGAAGATTTTCTTATTGATAATGGCGGCACCGCCAACACCCGTGCCTAGCGTGATGAAGATATAGTTTTCGTTAATCTTCTCTTCAGCAAAGTAATACTCTCCCAGAGCTGCTGCATTCGCGTCATTTTCGAGGAAAAACTGGATACCCGGGAAGCGCTTTGATAGTATGTCGACCATTGGTACCCCGTCAATTTCCGGAATCGCCGTAATTTCGAGCGGCACTGTCCGTTCGCGATTGAGCATGCCGGGCAGACCGATACCTACGTGCTTTACGTCTTTGTTGGCCAGCAGTTGCAGCGCAACCGCATCGCCGAAGCGATCAATAAAATGACCCGACTGTCGCCAGCTGCCTGTATCGTGGCTATAAAAGTTTGAAATTTTGCCGGTACTCGCATCAACGATACCCATTTTGACGTTTGTACCGCCAACGTCTATACCCAGATACTCAACAGAAGCCATTTCCTGTATTTGCCGTTTTTTTCGGTTAAACTAAGTTGACCGCTAGAAAGCGGTGGGCCGCAAGTTAGCAAAAACCGCTTGACTCCTTTACATACCTGTTGCATCGACCTGCCCCGCCTATAGGTCGCCTAATTGCGGGCGCAGCAAAATTTCTTCGATTACAGCCGATGCTGAGAGTGTATACGCGGCCCACAGACTGTTGGCGACGTCGGCGGCTGCGATAAATCGATCGGCAGGTAAGTCAGTACCCGCCCAGCTATCGGTGAGGGTGGCGCCGGGCAGTAGTGCCGTGACTTTAACGCCTGTCGGCTTTAATTCTTCGCGCAGCACGCGGCTCATACCCAGCAGGGCAAATTTGGAAATACAGTACGAACCACCGTTTGTATATGGCGTAATGCTGGCCGTCGAGCACATCATAAAGATGTGTCCCTTCCGACGGGCTACCATGCTGGCGACAAGGCCACGCGTGATGTGATAGGCGCTGGCAAGGTTGGTATTTATCAGCTGCTCGAAGGTACCCTCAGCCTCGTTCTGAATCTGCCCCGGTAAAAAGACGCCCGTATTATTGACCAGTATATCGACAGGGCGGCCCAGCGAGCGAACGTAGTCGAGCAGGGCGTCGACACCAGCGCGGGTACCGAGGTCAGCGGAAAACGGTAGGTAGCCTTCCCCGCTTACGCCGTCGACGGAGCGGGCGCAGACGACGACGTCAAACTGTTCCGTGATAAGTTTGTCGGCAATGGCCCGACCGATTCCTTTAGTACCCCCCGTAACAACGGCTAATGACTTCATAGCGAGAAAAACACAGTGGCTGACGAACGTGCAAGTTACGGTAGAAACCATTCGTCAGTTGATGGAGTTTCTCAGGGTAGGACCTTGTCCGCCACTACACTGACGCGCTCGCCGTCGACCTGAATCATGCTCACACGAATTGGTGACTATTTTATCTTTCTAGGTACGCTGTTTCGCAATCGCGAAAAAATGGGCGTTTACCTGCGGCTGATTATTGATGAATGTATGTCGATTGGGGTTGGCTCCATCTTCATCGTCGCTCTGGTCAATACGTTTATCGGAGCTGTTACTTGCGTGCAGACGGCTTATAACCTGACTAACCCGTTCGTTCCTAAAAACATTATCGCGTTGATCGTGCGCGACAGTTCGATTCTGGAATTGGCACCTACACTATCGTGCATCGTTCTAGCGGGTAAAGTCGGTTCGAACATTGCCGGTGAATTGGGGACGATGCGGATTAGTGAACAGATCGATGCGCTGGAAGTGATGGGGATCAACTCCAGCTCGTATTTGATTTTACCTAAGGTTGTGGCTTCAGTGCTGATGTTCCCGTTGCTGGTTATCATGGCAGCCTTTTTGTCAATTCTGGGGGGGTACATTGCCGGTACGCTGGCAGGGGTCATTTCACCCGAAGAATACGTATCGGGCCTGCGTTTCGAGTATAAGCCATTCGGCGTCACGTTTGCGCTGATCAAAACCGTCGTCTTCGCCTTCCTGGTCTCGACAATCTCGGCCTATCAGGGCTACAACGTAAAGGGTGGTGCCTTGGAAGTAGGTACCGCATCGACCTCTGCCGTAACCAACAGTTGTATCGCCATCGTAGCCGCCGACTT
>JAKONH010000199.1 GCA_022702045.1 Spirosomataceae bacterium | reverse complement strand
GCGGGCTCGAACCGCTGACCTCTGCTCTGTCAAAGCAGCGCTCTGAACCAACTGAGCTAACCTCCTTTGCTGTCCGATGCAGTGGACGGGTGCAAAACTAGTAAACTTTGTCGGCTTCCCAACGGGGACGGTAAACTTTTTGTGAAGGAATTCGCCACAACAGGGCCAACCCAATGATAAACAGGACTAATAACCCCAGCACCGAATTACGCATGCTGCCGGTTAATTGCTCGATCAGGCCGTAAACGAGCGTGCCCAGTACGATCGAGAGCTTCTCGGTAATGTCGTAGAAGCTGAAATACGAGGCTGTGTCGGCTGTGGGGGGGATCAGTTTGGCGTAGGTCGAGCGGGAGAGCGATTGAATCCCGCCCATGACCAGCCCCACGACGGCGGCTAACCCGAAGAACTGCGTCTCGGTGCTGACGTAATACGCGCCCGCGCAGATGCCGATCCAGATGACAACGGCGATCATCAAGGCGTAGGTATTCCCAAGCGATTCCGACAGACGGGAGAACAGGTACGCCCCGGCGATGGCAACCAGTTGAATCAGCAGAATCGTTACGATCAGGCTGGTAGACGGAAGTTTCAGTTCATCACTGCCGAAGATCGTGGCTACGTACATCACCGTTTGTACGCCCATGTTGTACACGAAGAAGGCGATCAGGAAGCGTTTGGCCAATAGCAGGGTGTTGAGTTGTTGCCAAACTTTACCCAGTTCGCGGAAGCCATTGAGCAAGTAGCCGCCGGTTGGCGTGGTTCCGGCGTCTGCCTTTCGCGTACCATCAGGTAGTCGGCGGAACGGAATCTGGGCGAAACCAATCCACCACAGGCCAACCGTCAGAAAAGCGAACCGCGATGCTAGCCCTTCGCTGATATTGCCAAACCAGTCGCGCTTGAGGATGACCAGCAGGTTGACAACCATCAGCAGTACCGAACCGATGTAACCCATCGAAAAGCCACGGGCGCTAACCCGATCGAACTGATCTTCCGTCGCGATGTCGGGCAGGTACGAGTTGTAGAAAACGATGCTGCCACTCCAGCCAATCAGGCTAAGCCAGAAGCAAATGACGGCGAAGGTGGTCGTCTCCTTTGTGAAGAAGAACAGCAGGCTGCAACTAATGGCCCCTGTGTAGCAAAAGGCTTTCATAAACGCTTTCTTGCGTCCACTATAATCGGCAACGGCCGAAAAGATAGGGGAGAGCAGCGCCGTTAGCAGAAAGGCCGCTGAGATGGTGTACGAAAACAGGACGGAGTTCTTGATCGTAAACCCAAGGAAGTTAATTACCGGCCCACCCGCGTCGTTGAGGGCGGTAGCCGAGAAGTACACCGGGAAAATACTCGACACGATCACCAGCGCATGCGCTGAGTTTGCCCAGTCGTAAAAAGTCCAGGCACGGAGCGTGCGCGGGTCGTTCTTCATAAGATTATTGATGGAGTGATGGACTAAATACTGTGCGTCAGCCTAGTCAATCATTCTATCACTCCATCAGTTTACAACACGGGTTTGAATTCGAGGTTGATGGGGGCGTTTTTCCCGTCGACGGGGGCTTGCTGACGGAGAATCAACTGGTTGCGGTTTAGCTGTACGATGGGGAAGTTTCCGTTAAAGCCGGTTACGGCCACGTCCATCGACTGACTGTCACTGGCCAGTTTCCAGGTACCCTGATTGACGACGATGTTCGATTGCTTTGGATCAAGGGCGCGAACCGTGTTGTCGTTGCGAAACTGCATGTTCAGGCTATAGAGCAGATTCGTCGTGTAGCCAAGCCGACTGGGGTTGATGGTTTGGCCGTCGGTATCCGTTACGTTGCTGACCTGCCAGTTGTTGGCAACCAGCAGCGCTGTCTGCGACTCGGCCGTGGGCGCTGGATTAGTGTCGTTGTTACAGGCTGTAATGAAGGCCAGTAGAAGCAGGGCAACGACAGACGACCGGAGCAACGAAGTGGAAAAGCGAGGTGTATGCATGATTGGAGTGATGGCTGAATAACGAACCCGTGGTGGCCGACATTGTTAGGCTGCGGCCTATATCGACTGACGACTACGGGGTTAAATTTCCATAGATTTGCCCAAAATGCAAGGTATGCGAAGTCGATTGAGCGTGTGGTACGGGCTGATAGGGCTGGCTTGCGGGCTGAATGGTGGAGTGGCCTGGGCGCAGCAACAGTGCGCTACGGCCTTGACATTCAATCCCGTCAGTCAACCGAATCGGATCGAATGGGACAAATTTCCTGCGTTCTCGCTGCCCTTTCCGGTGGTGTATGGCGGCCCCCGTTTAGGCGACACGCAGGCCAGTCCGCTGAAGCACGGCTTTAGTCAACTGGGGCAGATTGCCGACAGTGAAGCGGCACTCACGACGACAGCGCAACGGGCTGTGATTTACTACGGTGTAGCCTACGGCCTGAACCAGCCGTGGGAGCAGATCGAAAGTCCCTGGAACAATGATCTGACGGCTTATCGCGCGCAGTGGGAAAACTAGTTGATTGGCGTGTCGGGCGGGCAGAAAAACGCGGCCGGTCAGTACGTTATGCCCGTTAGCCGGCTGGTGATCGATATCGAACGCATCCTGGAAACCGACGCGCAGATCCTGCGTATCAAGACAAACAGTCTGGTACCGCAGCAATACCGTAACCTGTCGGATGCAGCGTTTCTGGTGGCGTATAAGCAGGCTATTCGCAACCTGTATGCCGAGGCTGCCCGCTACGTTCGGCAGCGGTCTGATCTGAGCAATGTGTCGTTAAGTGGGTATGCCGACACACCGATTCTGAATAATGCGCTCAACATCACCACCTTCTCCTGGGCCGACTGGACGACGAACCTGAACCGGGTCAATTACCTGGTGAAGGATTCGACAGAAAGTCATGTTGGTGGCCCGTATTACGAGCAGCTTACGACGATGGCGCCATCGGCTTACTATTATTACGATTATCCCAATCCGTTTGCGCGGGATTATCTGCCGTATCTTTTGTTTCAGATCGAAGTGAACCGGGCGTGGAGCGTGAAGCCTGTCGTACCGTTCATTGGCTTGCGCTACCACCCGTCGTCCAGCAGCTACCCCGGTTTCATTCAGCCGTTCATGGCTGAGGCAACGGCCATCTTTCCGATTTTTTCCGGTGCGGCCGGCCTATGGCTCTGGGATGA
>JAKONH010000179.1 GCA_022702045.1 Spirosomataceae bacterium | reverse complement strand
TCCTGAATATCAGCCCACAACCCGTAGTTCATCACTTTACTTTCTCAATAATGAACCGGGCGTTCTTCTCGTAGTCCAGCGACTGCATGTCTACATCCCAGAAAGCGGTTGGGGAAAGGTTAAGTTTGTCTATCATGTTTTCACGCTTTCACTAACAGCCTGGCATGACCGTATTGGTGTTGGCCTTCTCCGCCAAGACTCTCGGATAGCACACTTTATTGCCAATTATTACTATCTGTTAGCGACCCAATCTACACAATAGTCAGCGCATCAATTATCTTCTTTCAATTTCCCCGCCATGACTTTTTCCATGTGGTGAACTTTGGGCAGGGAAACGGTCTGAATGTAGACCTGCCAAGGATGCACTTTGCAATAATTCTGGTGGTACCCTTCGGCGGGATAAAACGTTTCAAACGGGACGACTTCTGTCACGATCGGATTTTTAAACTGACCGGACCTATCCAGTTTTTGAATAACGTCGATTAGTTGTCGGTGCTCCGTTTCATTACGATAAAATGCCATAGAGCGGTAATGCTTACCCACGTCCGGCCCCTGCTTGTTAAGTGTGGTCGGGTCGTGGGCGGCAAAAAACGCGGTGAGCAACTGCGTATAGCTAATCTGCTTCGGATCGTAATAGAGCTGCACCGACTCGGCATGATCGGTCTGATCAGTGCTGACGTCCACGTAGGTTGGGTTAGGATAGCCGCTACCGGCGTAACCCGATACAACCTCACGAACCCCTTTCAATCGGTCGAACGCTTCTTCCGTAGCCCAGAAGCAACCGCCCGCAAACGTCGCGACGGCTTCGCCGGGTTTTACAACAGGCAATTTTGCCGGCTTAGTGTCGGGTGCCGGCCCGGTCGAACAACCAATCGTCAGACTTGCGAGCAAACAGATAAACAGAAAGAATACGGGCCGTTTCATCGGGTAGGAAACACAGAAACGACCCGGTAGATTCGCCTGCCGAAGCGTCGATTTTCGAGGCTATAGCTCCGGGGGTAATTTACGCTTAAGCGAGTTCAGCAGGCTCCAGAATGCGGATGGGTTTCTTGTGTTCATCCAATGCGACGAACGTAAACGTGCCGTGAATGGCGGAGTGGCGCTCCATCGAGTACATCTCCTCCACGTAGATTTCAACAGCGACCCGGATACTGGTGTTACCCACGTGTTCGACCCGTCCAATGAGTTCGATGATCGTTCCGGCCGGAATCGACTTGGTGAAGTTGATTTTATCCGAAGAAACCGTCACCATGCGTTTGCGCGAAAATCGGGTAGCCGCAATAAATGCTACTTCGTCCATCAGTTGCAGCGCCGTACCGCCAAACAGGGTGTCGTAATGATTGGTCGTATTTGGGAAAACTGCTTTAAAAACGCGGGTCTCTGCCGCAGCTATACGCTCAGCCAGCGTAGGAAAGGTAAGTTGGGACATAACTACTGGGTGCTGTACACGATGTTGGGGTACAGCAGACTGTTGCAATATACAGATCAGGCACCCGCTCGCCCGCTTTCTATAAACAGGGTCCAACATTTCCGGTGATGGTGTCAAAAAGCGACCAGACTGGCTGACAAAAAGTATGTCAGGTAGGCCACTGCGTATCGATCCCCTGCGAACGAATCAGTTGCTGGAAGTCGGTCAGCAGACTTTGTTTTTCGTGGACGGCACGGGGCGGTACGTCTCTATCAAGCGAAAACGAAACCAGCATACCAACAGCTTCACCGATACTCCACTCGACAGGATGTAGCCTATAGCAGCCGTTTGTAACATGCGTCGTACCGATATTTTTACAGGCTGGCAACAGATTCTCCATCCGTTGCGGCAGCAAAGCACCTAACGGTATCTGAAACGGTAATGACCCGAAGTCGATGTAATTAGTGCCGCCAGTGCTGGGGTGCAGGTCGATATGATAATAGCCGATGCCGACACTGTCGGCGAAAGGCGCGGCCGTATTCCTGGTTTTCTGGCCTGTGATCAGTGCCCGATTGTCGGCACCGACATGTTCCTCCAGTACGCGGAAGATAGGTTTGATACGTCGGGCTTCCCGGATGTAGGGGTATTTGGCCAGACCATCGATGGTACCCATTACGTCGGGGCGGAGTCGCAGACCGGGCCACCCTTGGCCACCATCAGGCCGTGGCACGTCGGTTTGCAGCCAGTACAGCAACGACAGACTCAGTTGCTTCGCCCGATCGACGTGTCTGGCAACTTCTTTCGCCGACGCGCCGATCAGATTCCCCAGCGCGTAATCGTTTTGCGGCCAGTTGACGTTGCTGATATCGCCCCGGTAAACCCCCGGCTCGAAGTTCGCCCGGCTGATAATGCGCCGATAATTCCATAGGTTAAGCGCGTCGCCGGTTTTAGCGCCTTCCGGCTGAAAGCCCAGCGTCTTTGGAGTCAGCGTTTTCGGGTTTGAATACGACAGCGACAGCAATTTTCCCGACCAGGCCGGTTTTAGGTCGGGTGTGTAGTTCCGCCAGAAGTCGTATTCACGCGGCTTGTCGATGACGTGGTTTTCGCCGGGGAGATAATCCATCGCAAAGCACATCGTGAACGCCTGTACATTGTTCGGGTCGGCCTGTTCGGGCGCGTGGAGTTCGCGGGTATCCGCACGAGCCTCCGCTCCCGTTACAAACTCGGTGTTGGTCATCGGTAGCAGATCACCGAGTTCGGTAGCATCGATAAAGTAAGGTGCCGTGAGCGTCAGGACGCGCCCAGTCTGTTGATGCGTCGCGCTCAATCCCCGCACCCGATCGCCCTGCACGTCGGCTCCGGTGATCTTGTGTTCGAGCAGCAGCGTCATCTTTCGCGCACTCAGGTACGGTGCCAGCAGTTGATACAAAACGGCTAGCGACACACGCGGCTCGTGACTAAGTCGCGACACGGCTCCGTCGCCCGGATTCAGGTACGTTTGCGCGCGAGCCGTTTTCGTCAGCGGATAATGCTGCCGGTAATAGGAGCGAACGGCGTTCCGGTACTGTCGATACAGGCGGGTAGCCCCGTGGGTTTCGATCCAGCTGTGTTCGTCAGGCGGAACGCCCTGCTGCGTCAGTTGCCCACCGATCCAATCGGTTTCTTCCGTCATCACAACCGTTTTCCCAGTACGCAGCGCACTCAGGGCAGCCGCGCAGCCGCCTACACCGCCCCCAGCGATAACTACATCTGCCATATACCTGGTGGTCAGGGCGCGAGATGCAACATCAGTCACATCAGCAGGAAAGGCAGGCAGGGCGGTTGTCAGGACTGTGCCGCCCACCGCAGACAGTTGCCCGATAAACGAACGTCGATTCATACGAAGAAGTCGAAGCGTACTGGCAGCGCGCCGTACTACTGCGGGGGCAAACTAACAAAATTTGCCGCATTCATCGACGCCCACCACGCTTACTCCTGCTTTCCCGGCAAAGCGTTATTTTGCCAGCTTCACCTCCAGTGACGTCACCTGACGAATCCAGCGGGCAGGCTTCTTTTCGCCGGGCACGACCACCCGATAGGGCCCCACTCCATCGGCTAGCGGAGACCCATCGACGGTGTCGGCCAGTAAAATCGTACGGGTCGAAAAGTCAGGATCGAGTTCGGCAAGGGCAAACACGACTTCGTAGCCATCCGCAGCTTTCACAACGACGTATTTGGTCAGGTTCTTTCCTTTCAGCGCTGTCCCCGTGCTGGCCCCCGCCTGATTCAGCAACGTAATCAGCGGTACACCGGCGTATCGGTGTTCTTTACCATCCCGATCGGCAACGGCAATTTCCGTATGCGGTATCCCCTTCAGATCAGTCGGTTGCAGCGTCATTGGCCTTGTCACCTCCCCCATGATAGTCAGTGTCTGGGCAACCGAAGCCGTCGTCAGCAGCAGCGCGACGACGATAAGCAGAAGTTGATTTTTAGGTAATAAGCCGTTCATGAAAAAGGTCGTTATATCCCAACAAATATAACGACCTTTTTCATTGTCATTTCCCACCTGGTGTTTTACGGATACTATATAGCGGCCACTGCAGCGCGCCCCGGCCTTCGCGTCTCACCGCCGGAGGGCTTTGTACCCAAATAGATATAGGCCCAATGGCTTCGTTTTGTCACCGACGCATCCGGGCTGGCGCAAAAAAAGAGACGCAAAGGATTGCGTCTCTACAAAATAGCGTGTCTTCAGGTTATTTCATTGTCCAGTGGAAACCGTCGTTTTCGATCAGTTTCATAGCCGCGTCCGGTCCCCAGGTACCGGGCGTGTAGTTCGGGAAGTCAACGGGTTTGGTATTGTCCCAGTTTTCAATGATTGGCGTTACCACTTTCCAAGCCGCTTCAACCTGATCGGCCCGCATGAATAGCGTAGCATCGCCGGTCATTGCGTCAAGCAGCAGCGTTTCATAAGCTTCCGGCTCCTGCCCTTCGTAGGCCGTTTTATAGCTGAACACCATTTCAACGGGATCGATGGCGAGGGTCTGCCCCGGACGCTTAGCCTGGAACTGCAGCCGAATATCCATGTTTGGCTGAATACCGATGATAAGCCGGTTAGCCCGCCACTCTTTCGATGCTTCCTCGGGGAAGGCGTAGTGTGGGGCGGGTTTGAACTGAATGGTGATGACCGTCGCTTTTTCGGGCAGCACTTTACCTGTCCGCAAATAGAATGGTACGTTTTCCCACCGCCAGTTGTTGACGTACAGCTTCACGGCGGCAAACGTCTCTGTTGCGGATTCAGGATCGACTCCTTTTTCTTCGCGATAACCCGGAATCGCCTTCCCGTCGACTTCGCCGGGGCCATACTGACCGCGTACCGCGTTGGATGGATCGATGGGGCGAATGGCGTTTAGTACTTCCACCGTCTTGTTTCGCACCTCGTTGGCGTCGAACGAAATAGGGGCTTCTGTTGCGACCATGCACATGACCTGCAGGAGGTGGTTCTGAATCATGTCGCGCAACGCGCCTGACTCTTCATAATACCCACCACGTCCTTCCAGCCCGACGGTTTCGGCCGCCGTGATCTGTACCGACTCCACATATTGCCGGTTCCAGATGGGCTCGAACAGCGAGTTGGCGAAACGCAGCGCCAGAATGTTCTGTACCGTTTCCTTACCGAGGTAATGGTCGATGCGGTAAATCTGCTCTTCAGCGAACAGCCCTCCCAACAGCGCGTTCAGTTCCTGTGCCGTTTTCAGGTCGTGACCGAACGGTTTTTCGACCACGATCCGTACCCGCGATTTATCACCACACAGTTGTAGCTTACCCAGATTTTCGGCGATGCCGGGCACCAGTTGGGGCGCTACAGCCAGGTAGAACAGCACGGTTGCCGGGCTACTCCATTCCTCTTCTTTCTGCTTGACGAAATCAGACAGCTTGCTGTAGGCGCTCGCATCGCTGGCGTCCATTTGCATGTACGACAGGCAGGGCGCGAACTCATTCCAGGGGCCATCCTTGCGACGGGAGAATTTTTTCACCCCATCAAGCAGCCGCTCCCGAAAGCTATCGTCGGAGTAATCGCTGCGGCCCAGCCCGACAACAGCGAACTGCTCGGGCAGGTATTTTTCGATGAACAGGTTATAGAGAGCGGGCGTCAGTTTGCGAAGATTCAGGTCGCCACTACCGCCAAAAATAAACAGGACGGTAGGTCCGGGCCGCTGATTGGTTGCAGGAATCATAGATTAGCAGGTTGTCTGTCTAACTCAAGGTCGGCGCAAGTTACCGCCCTTTCCGACAAACACTCACACCCGGCCCGGTGTTTGTT